>JAOTTZ010000245.1 GCA_029864165.1 Burkholderiaceae bacterium | reverse complement strand
CCTCAAGCCCGTGATGCCTGCAGTCGCGTTGGAGTCGCTGGCCGATCTGGATTTGCGCAACCGATGGCACGAGGAGAAAGGCATGCTCGCGTTCGCCTTGCGCCACCCCGACCTGCAAAGCACGGTGATCGACGTGCTGATCCGGCCCACGGTTCCGTTCGAGGAACTCAAGCGCAACGCGCAGAGCCTGCCGATTGGAAGCATTCGAGTGCCGACAGCTTCGGTTTTGGACTTGATCCGCCTGAAAACGGGCACGGGTAGAAACAAGGATGCCGTTGATGTCGAAGAATTGAAGAAGCTGTTAAGTGGCCCGCAACCATGACCGCAGAATTGAATTTGAAACTGTTGGGTGAGATTGAAGAGAACCGCGCTTTCTTGTTGCTGGCCTATGCCAGTAACCCGCAATTGCTGGCGAGGGCTGAGCTTCGTATTCGGCAACTTTTCGAGCCGTTGCCGGACGCTTTGGCGCCGACCCAAACGACACCCGTTGTCGATGTGCGTTCGCGGCGGCGGAAGTAGAACCTTTGCGAGGCTCGCGCACCGGGAGTGCTCACCAGCGTACTGCAGGGCCGACTGTGTACCGGTACGCCAACTCGTTGCCGCGAGCGTATTCCTCCCACAGCAATTGCAGCGTGACACCGGCTCGCTTGAGTTCCTGGTGGATGAGAACGTAGTCGGGTTCGAGCTGCTGGCACGCGCGCCGACCCGGCAGGCGATACACACGAGCCTCGAGTTCCTCATCAAGCAAGCTCTGGGCAACACTGCAGTCGACGCCGGCGACACGCGCTGCCCGTAGCGCATCGCCGACGGTGGACTTGGGCATGCCCAGCACCTGCGCGCACTCGCGCAAGCTCAGACCGGACTCCAGGTGCAGGCGAAGGGTTTGGCGCAGTTGACGCATAGTGATCCTGGGTGTTGTGGGCATGGCCGTCCGAAAAATCGAACAGCATGCCTGCTCAGGTCACTCGCGCGCCTCCCAACTGTCCGGCCTCAGCTTGAAATGCTGTCCGGCTTCGTCTGAAACGCCGTCCGGCACCATTTGAAATCGGTGTCCGGGATGCGCTGAAATACGCAAGTCTGTGTGCGTTGTGGGAACTGCGACGATGCGTTGGCCAACATTTATTTGCCGTAGTGGGCTGGGCCCGGCGTCTCAGTGCCAGGCGCCTGCCCGCGCTGCAACGCTGACGGCTTCGGCAGCTGTGCTGACCGACCGGTGGCCTACACGATCCAGCGTTGCTTTCCCTGAACGCAGAAAGAGTTTCAGTTTGCAACTAGGTTGTAACTAGGGGTTGCATATCCCCGCGGAAGTGTTAGCGTCGGCGCTCCAATGGTGCGAGTGTAAAAGGATGTCGCGTTTAGATCGCGTCTGCATCTGTCTCTCGCGCCCACAGAAAACGTGGTTAACGAGGAGTGGTATGAAGACAAACATGACCCGGGCGCCCCGCAAGGCGCCCGTTCCTTCTTTCCTGTCTAATCTGATCAAGCGTGCCTTTGGCGGTTTCGGCCGGCGCGTTGATAAACCGGTCACACTCCGCACCCCCCGCAAAGCTGCGGGGCGGCAAGCCTATGCGCTTGAGGCTATTGAGCCGCGCATGCTGTTGTCGGCCACGCTAGACGGTGCGCTGGGGTCCCTCGCCGCTAGTACATTGAGTAACGATCTCGTCGGCGTCGAGATAAACGACGTCTCTAGCAATAGCGGCGTGATCGTCGACATGAGTTCGCGAGGCAGCGTCCAGACGTTCGGCAGCGCGACAACGAGTGGTCTGAGCGTCCAGGCCGACGGCGCAGACGATCTCACCAGCGCCGAACAAGGCGACAGCACCATTCTCGGCCTCAGCAGGCTAGGAAACCTGAGTGGCGCTGCGCTCGATGACGGCGCGCTCTCGGTGGGCAAATCCGTCAGCCAGATCGTGTTCGTCGATACCCGCGTGCAGGGGTACGAGGCTCTGATCGATTCGCTGAACCTCGACGTGGCTGCAGACGGTGACCTCAGAGTAGTGATGCTGGACGCCGATCGCGACGCACTTGAACAAATCAGCGGCGTGCTGGCTGAGCACAGCGGCTTGGCGGCGGTGCACATTTTGTCGCATGGCTCGAGCGGGTCCTTGCAGTTGGGCAATAGCACGCTGGACCAAGACAACTTGGGCGCGTACGCCGACACGGTGGCTGCATGGGGTGATGCACTCAGCGAAAACGCTGACATCTTGCTCTACGGCTGCGATGTGGCGCAGGGGCAATGGGGTATTGCGTTTGTCGACAAGCTGGCTGCGCTGACCGGCGCGGACGTGGCCGCGTCGAATGATCTCACCGGCGCGGCCACACTCGGCGGCGACTGGGTGCTCGAGGCGAGCACGGGCGTGATCGACGCTGGTGTGCTGACCTTGGCCACCTACCAGGGTTTACTTGTGAGCGAAGCCGGGGCGACCGCTACCGCCCAGCTTAGCGACTTGAGCACCATCTCTCAGACGTTTCTCTTGGCGGATGGTGTCAAGACGCTCGACCTCACTGTTTTCGACAAGAACTTGTTGGTCACGGTCACGAAGACACCACAGGTTGCAGGTAAGTACAACATCAAAGTCCAGGAAATGAACGCTGCAACGGGTGCGGCTGTTGGTTCAGGATCGGCGACCTATACGATAAAAGCGGACAACGGCAAGGTCGGCGGTCTGGTGCTCGGGCACGCAGGCAAGAAGGTCAAGCTCGTGCTTGATAAAGTCGCCATCGATACGCTCGATCTCAGCAAAGTTTCTGCACTTCCCGAAGTCGCTATTGGGGGCAACGACGACAACGGGGCCAAAACCTTCGGCTGGCTTACTCAAGCGGCCGGGGTTGCCATCGTGACCAAAGGCTCAGCGGCCAAAGTCGACACTTTGAAAATCGGTGCGCCCGGTTCCGCCACAGACGTCGAGTTATTCATCGGCATCAAAGACAAGGTGGCGAAACTCGCGAAAGGGGATGTCGGTTTCACTGGCAAGCTGAAGCTGAACTACCCTGAAGCTTTATCGGGCCTAAGTACAGGAACAGGTACAGGTCCAGGTAGTTACGTTGACCTGGCCCGTACCCCCATGTCCATCCAGGGCATTGGCACGCTGGAGGGCTTTACCTCCGCCGCCGCCGCCAAAGAATTCATCAAGGAAATCAAAGCCTCAGATGGCAAACAGAAGATCACGCTGAGCGCTACGCCGGACGTGACCGTCACCACCGGCGAGGATGACGACACCCTGATTGGCATTGGTGGCTCGACCAAACAGACTTTCGTAGGTGGCGAGGGGAACGACACCTACAAGTTCGCTGACAACTGGGGGGCGGACACCGTCACTGAGATGGTTAACGAGGGCAGGGGCGATCACCTGGACTTCAGTGCCGTGAGCGGCGCCGGTATTTCGGTCGACGTGTACTCGTCGCAGCTGCCTAGCGGCGCTACCCCTTCGCCCGGCCAGAATGGCGTCCAGGTGGTGCAAACCGGCACGCCGGCGAACAAGTTGGACGACGCTGCATTTATTGAGAAGATCTCCGGAGGTACTGGCAACAACGTCTATAAATTCCACAACGACTGGGGCTACTTCTCGACCACTGAACTAAGGCCTGCCACGGCGTTTTTTACGATCAATAACGCGGGAACACCACATAACGCGACGCTGGATTTCAGCGCGGTCACGCACGACCTTGTGTTCAAACTTGAGGATGCTGGCACTGTGACGGTCACGGCAAAGGTTAGCGTGACCCCGTCAGGCGCCTCCGCCGAAAAGCTCTACACGTACGAGGTCAAAGCCGAGGGTATTGCGAGCATCGTGGGCGGCAAGGGCGTGAACACGTACCAAATCACCCATCACGACAAAGCGCTACTCGGCGGCATTACCACGCCCAATGTCGTAGGCGCCGCCAACGTACTCGACTATTCGCTGTACAGCACCAACCAGGCAATCGTTGTCGACCAGGCGGCCGGCGCAGGCTTGGCGGCCACCGGGCTGAAGAAATTTGAGCCTACCCTGGCTAAAA
>JAOTTZ010000244.1 GCA_029864165.1 Burkholderiaceae bacterium | reverse complement strand
GCTTGAGCATGTTGCGCCACACGCACCGCGTCGAGCAAGTTCTGCGGGCCGTCGGACAAAAGCGCCGTGGCTGGGCGCATCGCCGCAGTCAACACTACAGGTTTGTCCGGCGCCAGCACACGCTGAAGGAGATAAGCGGTTTCTTCCAACGTGTCGGTGCCGTGGGTGATGACGATGCCTGAGACATCGCTGCGGTCGAGGTGGTAGGCGACGCTCTGGGCTAACAAGTGCCAGGTGGCGTACTCCATGTCCTTGCTGTCCAGCTGCGCCACTTGCTCGACCTGTATGTCCAGACCGGCCAGGGCCGGCACGGCGGCTACCAGCTGATCCGCACGGCGCTTTGCTGGCTCGTAAGCCAGGCTGTCGCCGGGGTCGGTGCCCACGCCGGCAATAGTGCCCCCCAAGCCCAAGACGACGATTTTGGAATCCGCTTTTGGCATTTCTGGTCTTGGGAACTCAGCAGCGTAAACGACGGCTCGGCTGACCGGCAGCGGCGACTTACTTGAGCAAATGCTGCCGGTAGTACACCAACTCGTCGATGGACTCGTGTATGTCGGCGAGCGCCGTGTGCGCTTGTGTCTTCTTGAAACCCGCGAGAATCTCTGGCTTCCAACGCCTAGCGAGTTCTTTCAACGTGGTGACGTCAAGGTTGCGGTAATGGAAATAGGCTTCAAGCCTGGGCATCGTTTTGGCCAGAAAACGCCTATCCTGGCAAATACTGTTGCCACACATCGGCGATGTGTTCTTCTGCACGTAAGTCATCAGGAACTCGATCACCTGCGCTTCGGCTGCCGCTTCGTCTATGGTCGACGTCTTGACACGATCGATCAGCCCGCTCTTGCCATGCGTGCCCTTATTCCAAGCGTCCATGGCGTCTAGCGTGGCATTGCTTTGATGCACGGCAAGCACGGGGCCCTCGACGCGTTGCGCAAGCTGCGCATCGGTGACCACCACCGCAAGCTCGATAATACGGTCGGTCTCCGGGTACAGGCCGGTCATCTCAAGATCGATCCAGATCAAGTTCTGGTCGTTGCGAGTCAAAGCGGGGGCAGATGGGGTGTTGTCAGTGTTCATAGGGTTTAGCCATCATCGCATACCTTGGCACGCGATCGGGGCTGCTAGGTGCCAAGCGATTAAGAAGCTGGAGCATGTGTCGTGTCACGGAACAAGCTGATTGTCGGTGCGCTGTTTGTTTCGTTGCTCGTCGCGTACTTTGCGTTCGACCTTGGGCGCTTCTTCAGCCTGGATTACATCAAGTCGCGCCAGGTGGACTTCGCGGCGCTTTATGACGAGCGCCCACTACTCGTCGCGAGCGTTTTCATGGCGGTCTACGTGGCCGTGACAGCCTTGTCATTTCCTGGCGCCGCCGTGCTGACCCTGGCCGCTGGGGCTATTTTCGGCTTATTGGCCGGGACGGTGATCGTGTCGTTTGCCTCCAGCATTGGCGCGACGTTGGCTTTCCTGGCGTCGCGCTACGTGTTGCGCGATAGCGTGCAATCGAAGTTCACCGACCGGCTCGCTGACATCAACCGTGGCATCGAGAAAGAGGGATCGTTTTACTTGTTCACCCTGCGGCTGGTGCCGTTGGTGCCATTCTTCGTCATCAACCTCGCCATGGGGCTGACGAAGATGAAGGTGGTTACCTTTTATGGGGTCAGTCAGATCGGCATGCTTGCTGGCACCGTGGTGTATGTGAACGCTGGAACGCAACTCTCGAAAATTGATTCGTTGCGAGGCATCTTATCGCCTGGGCTTATCGGCTCGTTCGTACTGCTCGGTGTTTTTCCCCTGCTCGCAAGAAAGATCGTTGAACTGGTCAAAAGGCACAAAGTTTATGCACGCTGGGCAAGCGTTAAACCCAGAAAGTTTGACCGCAACTTGATCGTCATAGGGGCCGGCTCTGCCGGGCTGGTGACGAGCTACATCGCCGCCGCAGTCAAGGCCAAGGTCACGCTGATCGAAACCCACAAGATGGGTGGCGATTGCCTGAATTTCGGCTGCGTGCCGAGCAAAGCGTTGATCCGATCGGCCAAGCTCGTCAAGCAAATCGGCCACAGCGCCGAATATGGCATTGAAAGCGCCCAGGCAAGCTTCGAGTTCAGCCAGATCATGGACCGTATTCATCGTGTGATTGCTGCCGTCGAGCCACACGACTCGATCGAGCGTTACACGAGCCTGGGCGTCGATGTGATAACGGGCTATGCCAAGCTGATCAATCCATGGACAGTCGAAATCACGCGTCACGCCGACGGTGGCAAACAATCGCTCACAGCCCGGAGTATTGTGCTGGCTACCGGCGCCGAGCCATTTGTGCCGCCGTTACCGGGACTAGACGAGATCGGCTGTTTGACGTCCGACACCTTGTGGAGTTTGCGCGAATTGCCGCCAAAGCTACTGGTGCTAGGCGGTGGGCCAATAGGTTGCGAGTTGGCGCAGGCCTTTGCGCGTCTGGGCTCGCAAGTTACGCAGGTGCAGCGGCACTCGCGCCTCATGACCCGTGAGGACGCGGAGGTCTCCGCCTTCGCTCGAACCTGCCTTGAACAAGACGGCGTGCGGGTGCTGACGAGCCACAAACCGGTGCGCTGCGCAAAAGACGGTGAGCGCAAGTACATCGTGCTCGAGTCTGGCGGGCAAGAGAAGCAAGTCGAGTTTGATGTGCTGCTTTGCGCAGTCGGCCGGGTAGCGCGGCTCAAGGGTTACGGGCTGGAACAACTCGGCATCACGACGGACCGAACGATCGAGACCAACGAATACTTAGAGACGGTCTATCCCAATATCTTCGCCGCAGGTGACGTGGCCGGACCTTACCAGTTCACCCACGCCGCCGCGCACCAGGCCTGGTACGCGGCGGTCAATGCGTTGTTTGGCAAGTTCAAGCGCTTCAAGGCCGATTATTCGGTGATGCCCTGGACAACATTCATCGACCCGGAAGTCGCGCGCGTCGGCTTGAACGAGCAGGAGGCCAAGGAAAAAGGAATTGCATACGAAGTCACGCGCTACGACCTCGACGACCTGGACCGCGCCATTGCCGACAGCGCAGCACATGGTTTCGTCAAAATACTGACCCGACCCGGTAAAGACAAAATCCTTGGCGTCACCATCGTCGGCGAACATGCCGGTGACCTGCTCGCCGAATACGTGTTGGCGATGAAGCACGGACTCGGATTGAACAAGATACTCGGCACGATCCACACCTACCCCACATGGGCCGAGGCCAACAAGTATGCTGCCGGAGCGTGGAAGCGCAACCACCAGCCGGTGAAGTTGCTCGAGTGGATTGCGCGCTTGCACGCGTGGCAGCGCGGCTAGGAAAGTAGGAACCATTATGTTGAAGCGCCTGGTCTTGCTGTTCGCGCTGCTGCTAGGGCAAAACGCGTTGGCCCAATTCGACCATGGCCACGACGCTTGGCATACGTTGTTGAACAAATACGTCCAATGGTTACCTGATAACAAGCAAAGCCGGGTCGACTACGCCGCCTTCAAGGTCGATCGCGCAGCGCTGAAAAAGGTACTGGAGACCTACTCTTCAGTTTCAAAGGCCGAGTTCGATGCTTGGACCTCGCCACAGCGCATGGCCTTCTTGATCAACGCCTACAACGCGTTCACCGTCGAGTTGATACTCACCAAGTACCCAAAAATGGAGTCGATCAAAGACTTGGGGTCATTCTTCACGTCGCCATGGGAAAAGAAGTTTTTCACGTTTCTGGGCGAGGAGCGAACACTCGACTGGATAGAGCACAAACAACTGCGCCCGAAGTTTGCTGACCCGCGTGTGCACGCCGCGGTCAATTGCGCCTCGATCGGCTGCCCTGCCCTGCGCAACGAAGCCTTCACGGCGAATCGGTTGGACGCCCAGCTCGACGACGGCATGCATCGCTTCATGGCAGACCGCACACGCAACCGTATGCGCGACGGTCGGCTTGAAGTCAGCGCCATTTTCAAGTGGTTTCGCGAGGATTGGGAGCAAGGGCACAAAGGCTTCTTCACCATCGAAGATCTGTTTTCACGCCAC
>JAOTTZ010000243.1 GCA_029864165.1 Burkholderiaceae bacterium | reverse complement strand
CCTCGGTATTTTCGGGCCGCAGCACTAGTCCCAGTCAACCGGCAACAGGAGCTGGTGCATGAGGTGGCGGCGTCACGAATTATTGGTTTGCCGGATGTCCTTGTACAGCGCGCGGGTCGTCAAAACAGGCCGCCGTGTGTGATCGGTCACGAAAGCCGAATCTTGCCCGGTCGTGGCTTGCAGGCGGAACCGGCGTGAGATCGTTTTCTTGAGTTGGTCTTATCGCGTGGTTGTTTCGTCTTGTCGAGCGTTTTTAGTCGCTTTCACCCAGCAGTCCTCGTGCCACCTGCCTGAGAGTCTGTGGCGTTACGTCCTCCAAGGTCAGCGCGCGAGCTTGTTCGAAGCCTTTGAAGTTGACTCGCATCGACTTTAAGTACCCTGGATCGTAGTGCCGGTGCATCAGGTCGAGAAACACTTCAGCCGTGCGCCCTGTGCGGGCCGACGCCTTCCAGCCCTCGACCACGTCGCGCCCGCGCAGTGCCAGCAGGCAGTCGAGTTGACAGCAAAATAAGTCGACGTCGCGCACCAGGTGGCCGTAATCTTCGAGCAGCAGGGTCAGCCGCCCGCTGTCTGGCAGTTCGACGTGCAGGCATTGACCGTGCTGCCGCATGTGTTCAATGACGGCTGCCGGTACGCGCAGGTTGCCGACCTTTTTGCTCTCGCTCTCAACGAACACCGGATTGCCCGTGTCGAAGTGGCACAGTTCATTCCACACCGCAGTCTCGAAGGCCTTTTGCGTAGGTTGAGCTTGGCCAGGCACTATTCCCAGCACGGAGCCGCGATGGCTGGCTAAGGCTTCAAGGTCCAGCACTTGGCCACCGGCCTCGCGCAGCGCGTGCAGAAGTCGGGTCTTGCCGCTGCCAGTCTTGCCGCACACGACCTTGAAGTTCAAGTTTCGTGGCAAATTTTCCAACTCAACGATCACGGCCGCGCGAAACGCCTTGTAGCCGCCGGCCAGTACATGGGTGCGAAATCCCATCTGGCCTAGAAACCACGCCATGCTCGCTGAGCGTTGACCGCCGCGCCAACAGTAGACCAGTGGCTGCCAACCCTTGGGCTGGTGCATCACGTGGCGTTCGATGTGCGCGGCGATGTTTCTGGCCACCAGTGCGGCGCCGCGCTTTTTGGCCTCGAAGGCGCTGATTTGTTTGTACTCGGTGCCGACGACCTTGCGCTCTGCATCGTCGAGTACTGGCCAGTTGACGGCGCCGGGCAGGTGGTCTTGCGCAAACTCTGCGGGAGAACGTACGTCGATGACCGCGCCGAAGCTGCCGAGCTTGGCCATGGCTTGCTCGGCGGAAGCGTTTTGGACAGTCATACCGACAACGCGTCGAGCAGCTCGGTTTCGATCTTGATTTGCTGCTTGTTGTTCTGCAGTTCGGCGCCGTCGATCAAGAAGGTGTCTTCGACGCGTTCACCGAGCGTGGCGATCTTGGCCAGTTGTAGGTTGATGTGATGGTGTGCGAGTATTTGCGCGATGGCATAGAGCAGGCCCGGACGGTCGCTGCTGGAGAGTTCCAATATCCAGCGCTGTGCACGTTCATCAGGGCGCAGCGTTACACGTGGCGTTACGGGGAAGTTCTTGACCCGGCGCGAAACGCGGCCACTGCGAGGCTCGGGCAAGGGCGCCTCGGATTGCAGTGCTCGTGCTAGTTGTGTCTCGACGAGCGAGACCATGTCGCGTGAATGCTCCCCCTGCTCAGGACCGAACAACGGCGAGATGACCTGGAAAGTATCGAGCGCGTAGCCGGCGCGGGTAGTGTGCACCTTGGCGTCCTGAATGTCGAAGCCCGCAGCGTCGAAGTAGCCGCAAATGCGAGCAAAAAGGTCCAACCGGTCCGGGGTATAAACCAGCGCCTGCAAGCCTTCGCCGAGCGAGCTGGGGCGCGCCTTGACGATGGGTTGCGGCGCGTTGACGTACCGGCTCAGCGCGCGTGCGTGCCAAGCAATATCGCCGACGTCGTGGCGCGCGAAGTAGCTGACGTCTAACGTTTCCCACAACTTTGCTTCGGCGCCAGGGAGTACGGAAAGCAAATTGAGCTCGCTACGCGCGGCGCGCTTTCGAGCGTTCACCTCGGCGTCGATCTTGGGCTGTGCGCCGCCGAGCGCGCGTAGGCTCAGGCGATATAAATCTTCGAGCAGCTTGCCCTTCCAGGCGTTCCACACCTTGGGGCTGGTGCCGCGAATGTCAGCCACGGTCAGCAAGTACAGCGCCGTCAAGTTGCGCTCACTGCCCAACCGTTGCGCGAAGGACGCGATCACCTCGGGGTCGCTCAGGTCCTCTTTCTGCGCAACCTGGCTCATGCTGAGGTGATTTTTGACCAGGAACTCGATCAGCTCGCTATCGGCTGCCGCCACGCGATGGTCGCGACAAAAGCGGCGCGCTTCTATTGCGCCGAGGTCGGAATGGTCGCCGCCGCGCCCCTTGGCAATATCGTGAAACAGTGCCGCCACGTAGAGCACCCAGGGTTTGTCGAACTGTGACGCCAGCTGTGAGCAAAACGGGTACTCGTGCGCGTGTTCGGGAATAAAAAAGCGCCGCACGTTGCGCAGCACCATGATGATGTGCTGGTCCACTGTGTAGACGTGGTACAGGTCGTGCTGCATGCGCCCCACGATGCGGCGAAACGCCCACAGGTAGCGGCCTAGCACGCTGGTCTGGCTCATCAGCCGGAACGCATGAGTTTGCCCCTCCGGGGCTTGCAGGATGCGTACGAAGAGCGCTCGATTGGCGGGGTCTTTGCGGAACGCGGCGTCCATGACCTCGCGCGCGTTGTACAGCGCGCGAATGGTGCGCGCCGACAAGCCCCGAATGCCGGGGCTGAGCTGAAAAAGAAAAAACGTCTCCAGTATGGCGTGCGGTTCGCGCTGGTAGAGGTCGTCGCTGGCCACTTCTATCATTCCGCCGCGATCGAGAAAACGCGAGTTGATGCGGCGCATCGCTCCAGTGGTCGAACCGTTGATGCGCTCCTCGATGTTGAGCATCACGATTTGGTTGAGCTGCGTCACGGCCTTGGCAGCTCCATAGTAGCGGTGCATTAGTACTTCGGAGGCTAGCGTCGTGGGTGTCGAGCGGTAGCCGAAGCTCTCGGCCACCGCGTGTTGCAGATCGAATACCAGCCGGTCTTCGCGCCGCCCGGCCACCATGTGCAGCCGCGCGCGGATCAGCTTCAACACGCCCGTGTTGCGCTGCAGCTGTTTGACTTCGAAGGCGGTGATCAAGCCCTTGGCTGCCATCTCGACCCAGTTCTTGCCCACGCCGGCGGCGCGCGCCACCCAGAGGACGATTTGCAGGTCGCGCAGGCCGCCGGGGCTTTCCTTGCAGTTGGGCTCTAGCGCGTAGGGGGTGTCTTCGAACTTCGTGTGACGCTGGCGCATCTCCAGTGTCTTGGCGCGTAAAAACGCCTTGGGGTCCATCGCCGCGCTGTTGGCGTGTCGGAAGTCGGTGAACACGGGCCGTGAACCGCAGACATAACGCGCTTCGAGTAGCGCGGTTTTCAGTGTCACGTCTTTGCGGCTGTCTGCAATGCATTCGTCCACCGTGCGCACGCTGGAACCCACTTCCAAACCGATATCCCAACATGCGGTGACAAAGCCTTCAATGGACGATTTGAGCGCGGCGTTGGGTTCGTCACTGCCCTGCCAGAGGCTGGTGGTTTGGTTTGGCGGTGGCAGCAGTATCAACACATCGACGTCGGAGTACGGGAACAACTCACCCCGGCCGTAGCCGCCAACAGCCAAGAGCGCTGCGCCTGGTGGCATGAGTGCGTGCTGCCACAAGTCAATCAGCGTTTGGTCCACATGCCGCGTCAGGTCGCGGGTCAATCGGTTGGCCGCTGGCGCGCTGGGGCGCGAGGTTCGAAAGTGTTCGATCAACGCTGCTTTGCCTGCGCGGTATTGGCTGCGCAATGCGCCGACAACGGGCGTGGGGGCGGTTTGGGTGCGGGCCACGGACGCGGGCTGCTCGGCAGTCCCTACGCAAACGCGCGTGAGGCGAAGGCCGGTGGCGCTGGGGTGCCGGCCGATACG
>JAOTTZ010000242.1 GCA_029864165.1 Burkholderiaceae bacterium | reverse complement strand
GCCGTGCGGGCAATCTGTCATACCCAGCGCAAGCTTGTCCGCACACCGAGCATATCGCACGAGCATTGGCTCGCGGCCGCACTTCAATCTCCAAAACTCGCTCTGCGCCGCCTTGTACCCACTTGACCCCACCGTAAACAAATGACTTGAACTTCTGCACAGAATTGAGGATAACCTTGACCTGCATCCCGTTGCCTCCTGTTCGTAGACGTTTGCTTGGCAGCTACATCTACATCTTCTCAGAGATCCAACGGGGTGCCCTTCTTCAAGACTGTATTCATCCCTTCCTACACAAAACTACCCACAGATTCTGCTGAGGAGCCCTAAAAAACGCGTCGCGGGGCTGTAAACACACGGCTACCTTCGACAAGGCGATGCGAGACCTGCCGGCTGTCAGGGTGTTGTAGCGGACCTGCGCTGTAACCACGTCGGACCACGGTGCCGTTGACACTTGGTTGACGCACGAACCTCAAGCCACAACTGCAAAGACGCGGATGCGCGGTGCAATCTGGTCCTTGGATTTCCGCATGGTGATGCGCATGTCGTACTCGGTCTGCAAGTTCAGCCAGAACCGCGGCTCCATATTGAAAAATAGGCCAAGGCGCAAAGCCGTGTCGGCGGTAATGGGGCGCTTGCCGTGCACCAATTCACTGATACGGCTTGCGGAAACATCGATGTCCGCCGCCAACTGGCGAGCGGATATGCCCATCGGCTTCATAAAGTCCTCCAGCAAGATTTCGCCGGGGTGAATCTCGTCAAGTAATTTGGGCATAGCGTTCCCCTAGTGATAGTCCACGATCTCGACGCGGTGCGCGTCGCCATCCGTCCAAACGAAGCACAATCGCCACTGATCGTTGATGCGGACGCTGTGCTGCCCTTTGCGGTCGCCCTTTAGAGCTTCAAGCTGGTTGCCGGGCGGAATGCGCAAGCTGACCAGCTCCGTAACCGCGTGCAGTTGAAGCAGTTTGCGTCGTGCCGCCCGCTCGATATTTCTGAACCGAGCAACGGCACTGCTGTTAAACAGGGCTTGCGTGTCGGAGCAGTTGAACGATCGGATCATGCGCAATAATGTTCTGCAAAACAGGATCTGTCAAGTAGAACTGCCGTCCAGCACACGCAACAGCCGCGCAACCACCTACATGCGCAGTTCGCGCCACTTTACGGCACCGCTGGTGCGGTTGGTGGCGCTTCAGGGATTCGAACCCCGGACCTGCGGATTATGATTCCGTCGCTCTAACCGACTGAGCTAAAGCGCCCCTAGCGAAAAATTATAGCGTTGGGGTACCAATGTCGCGGTAACGCGGCGCCTTTCACTGAAAGCACGATGTTTAGTTTTTTGAAGAAGAAAGTTCAGCCTGTACCGCCATCGGGGGTTCGGGTGGAGGCTATCGTTTCGACAACAAACACGAGGCCGACAGCGGAAGTGATCGCCCCCGAGCCCACTGCTGAGCGTCGGCGATGGTTCGACAAGCTGCGCAACGGTTTGCGCAAGACTGGCTCAGGTATTGCGCAGGTGTTTACCGGCGCGCAAATCGACGATGCACTTTACGAGGAACTTGAATCCGCACTCTTGATGGCTGATGCCGGGGTCCAGGCCACCGAGTACTTGCTGGCGGAACTGCGACGCCGTGTGAAGGATTCCAATGCGTCCGCGCCTGCGGCCGTAAAAGGTTTGCTGACTGACGTCATTGCCGATTTGCTCACACCGTTGGAAGGCAGCTTGCAAGTAGGTGCCGATGTGCCGACGGTGTTGATGGTGGTGGGGGTCAACGGAGCTGGAAAAACCACCACCATCGGCAAGCTGACGCGCCATTTGGGGCTGGCCGATCAGAAGGTGCTGCTGGCGGCGGCCGACACTTTTCGTGCCGCGGCGCGCGAGCAGCTCGCCGTTTGGGCGGGGCGCAACAAGGTCGAGATCATCAGCCAGGAAGGTGGTGACCCAGCATCGGTCAGCTTCGACGCTGTGGTTGCCGGCAAGGCACGCGGTTGCGACGTGGTGATTGCCGACACTGCGGGCCGCTTGAGTACACAAGCCCACCTGATGGAAGAGCTGAAGAAAATCCGCCGGGTGATTGCTAAGGCGCAGCCGGGCGCTCCTCACGAGGTGCTGCTGGTGGTGGACGGCAACACCGGGCAGAACGCGTTGATGCAGGTGCAAGCTTTCGACGAGGTGTTGGGCCTGACCGGGTTGATCGTCACCAAGCTAGACGGCACTGCCAAAGGCGGTGTGCTGGCGGCGATTGCGCTTTGGTCGCGCGCGCGTGCGCGGCCGGTGCCGGTTTACTTTATAGGTGTGGGTGAGCAGCTGGAAGATTTGCAAAACTTCAGTGCGCGCGAGTTTGCGCTGGCATTGTTGAGCTGAGCGCAGAGGCAGCACTATGCCTGGTCATACGGGCATAGCGAGTCATGGTGGGGATGTTTTCTTGTGCTGGTACAGGGCCCGGTGGCAGCCTTGTGCGCGCCGCCTTAGGGCCGACTCGGCGGCTGTAGCGGCACGGGCGCGGAGTCGAAATCGTCGAAAAACGTGGACGGTGTTGGTTGCACCAAGTCCGCACCATCGCTGGCCTCCTCAAGATCCGGTGCACCAGCGCTTGCAGGCGCGCTCGGCTCTTGCGGCCGAGCATCGGCGCGGTCATATTTCGCCGCTGCCTCAAGAGGTGGTGCCGACGGCCCCAGCACCAGCGCACGCACCTGGCCGATGGGCGGCAACGCGTCTTCGGCCCACACAAACGCGCGAATTCCAGCCTTGTCTAACACGCGGTCGATGCGTTCGTGGCGTTTGCGCCCGCGATCGGAGTCTTTGCCAGGCTCTCGGATGTTGATGACCGCCACCACTTGCGAGGACGTTTGGCAAACAACCAGATCGGCGCATAGGCGACCGACGCGGCGCATCCATTCGTGATACGAGTTACGGGTGGGTATACGCAAAAAGCGCGACAAAGGCACCTGCGCCAACACGATGTGGTCGGGCAGCGCGCGCGTGAGCAGCTGATGCGCCTTGCGCTCGGGCAAAGTCAGGACAAGGGTGGACTCAGGCGGCCACGCGGCCACGGTGTCGAGCGCTTCGTGGCGTCGGTTGCGATGCTCGTTGTCGTCTGGGGTGCGAGAGCGCTTGAACTGCAGCCACTTCACCAGCAAACCGGCTAGCATCACGACGGAAAAGGCAATCAGGAAGGTTGCCATGCGATGACGCGACGAGTGCCCGCGGGGGAAAACCTTCGCACAATAGGTGCCTCAGCGCAGCCCGGGCGGTAGGCCGGACATGCCGCCCATGCGCCGCATCAGCTTTGTCAGGCCGCCGCCTTGCATTTTCTTCATCATATCGCGCATCTGCTCGAATTGTTTGAGCAGGCGGTTGACCTCTTGAACGTGCACACCGGCTCCGGCGGCGACACGTCGCTTGCGGGTTGCTTTCAAAAGGGCAGGGTTGCGGCGTTCACGCGCCGTCATCGAGCAGATGATGCCCTCCATACGTCGCACGTCGCGTTCGGCTCGGCCCATGTCGGCCTGGCCGGCTTTGGCAGCGATGTGGCTGGGCAGTTTATCGATCAGGCCTGACAGCCCGCCCATATTCTTCATCTGCGAGAGCTGCACCAAGAAGTCGTTCATATCGAAGGCGTTTCCCGACTTGACCTTGTCTGCGAGCTTCTGCGCTGCCGCGACATCGACGCCCTTTTGCACCTCTTCGACCAGCGCCACGATGTCGCCCATGCCGAGCACGCGAGCGGCATGGCGCTCGGCGTCGAATACTTCCAGCCCGTCGATCTTCTCGCTGGTGCCGACGAACTTGATAGGCACGCCGGTGACTTGGCGTACCGACAACGCTGCCCCGCCGCGCGAATCGCCGTCCAGCTTGGTCAGCAAGATACCTGTCAGCGGCAGCGCCGCCTTGAACGCCTTGGCCGTGTTGATGGCGTCTTGGCCTTGCATCGCGTCGACAACAAATAGCGTTTCAACGGGTTGCACAGCGGCGTGCAGGTCGCCGATCTCGCGCATCAGTGCCTCGTCTATAGCCAGCCGACCCGCCGTGTCGACC
>JAOTTZ010000241.1 GCA_029864165.1 Burkholderiaceae bacterium | reverse complement strand
CCGCTACGTCATCGTCGGTCATTCGGAGCGCCGCGCGATGCACGCCGAAAGTGACCAACTCGTCGCCGACAAAGCCAAGGTCGCGCTGGCGCATCAACTCACGCCTATCGTTTGCGTGGGCGAAACATTGGCGCAGCGCGATGCCGGTGAGACCCATGCGGTCGTCAAGCGGCAACTCTCGGCCGTGATCCACACATTGGCTCACTGCATCAGCCAGGTGGTGGTCGCTTACGAGCCCGTGTGGGCCATCGGCACCGGACGCACGGCCACGCCGGAGCAAGCACAAGCGGTGCACGCGCTGCTGCGCGCGCAGTTGCAAGCAGCTACGGAGAAAGCCGACGAACTGAGAATTCTCTACGGCGGCAGCGTCAAGGCCGACAATGCGGCGTCGCTGTTCGCGCAAGCCGATATCGACGGTGGGCTCATAGGCGGCGCGTCGCTCAAAGCGGTGGATTTCAACGCCATTTGCAGCGCCGGTGCGTGAGCGCGCGGCTAACGGAGTATTGATTCATGCAACTGTTGATGAACGTGATCGTCGTGCTGCAGATACTGACAGCCCTGGTGATGATCGGGCTGGTGCTGATCCAACACGGTAAAGGGGCAGACATGGGCGCTTCGTTCGGCAGCGGCGCATCGGGCAGCCTGTTCGGGGCAACGGGCAGCGCTAACTTTCTGTCTCGCACCACAGCAGTCTGCGCAACTATTTTCTTTTGCGCCACGCTCGCACTGGCCTACCACTCAAACGACCGCTCACGTCGGCCGCAAGAAGCAGGCAGCGTGTTGGACCGCCCGGCAGTCGCGGTGCCGTCGTCCGCCAGCGCGGTAGCGCCAGACGGCGCAGCACAGATCCCCGGCGTTGCGCCCGCGCAGATGGCCTCCCCTCCTGCGGCGGCCGCCTCGGGCGCAGCGGCTATTCCGACCCAGTAGTCTTTGTTACTGCCGCCTTGATTCCCCGGGCGTAGCCGACAGTCCAGTGCGGGTGCTTGTTTTCAGCACGCGCACACAAATTTCCCATGCAAGAATAGAGATTGAGCGCGATCGCGGCTGGTCAGCGGTCGTGTGTAGTGCTTGCGCTCTGCGCTTAACGGAAGCGGACCTCTCATGCATGGTGAAACTTCTACTCGACGGCAGTATTTGCGCGAGTTGGCGAAGGCAACGGCGGCATGCGCGGTGGCGCCTGCGCTGCTGCCACTGGGTGTGCATGCGGCCGCTCAGGACAGGGCGCCTGTGCTGATCGGCTTGGATGGCGAGTTCGGACACGCCAGCAGCACGTCGGCGGAGGCGATCAAGCAGGGCATCCTCATAGCGCTTGAAGAAATCAACGCCAGTGGCGGCGTACTTGGTGGCCGGCCCGTGCGACTGATCGAGCGCGCCAACCATAGCGTGCCTTCGCGAAGCGTAGCCAATATCACCGAGTTTTCCGAGATGCGGGACCTGGTGGCGGTGTTTTGCGGTCGTTTCAGTCCGACAGTGTTAGAGACACTACCGCTGATTCACGCGCGCAAGTTGCCACTGCTAGACCCGTGGGCTGCTGCCGACGCGATCATTGATAACGGCCACCATCCCAACTACGTGTTTCGCCTATCGCTGCGTGACAGTTGGGCCGCGCCGGTCATGCTTGACCACCTACTAAGCCTGGGTGTGGAACGAGTCGGACTGATGATGCTCAACACCAGTTGGGGGCGGGGGGCTAAGCGGTCCGCTGAAGGCGCGCTGTCCCTGCGGCTGCGTCAATCCATCGTCGGCACCCAATGGATCAACTGGGACGACCAACAAAGTTCCATGCTCGTCAAGTACCAAACGCTGTTGAACGCAGGGGCGCAGGGCATCTTCCTGACCGCGAATGCCGAAGAAGCCGCGCTGCTGTCGAGCGCCATGCTGACGTTGCCGGCAAAACAGCGCCTGCCGATATCTAGCCATTGGGGCGTGACCGGCGGCGACCTGCCGAAACTGGTCGGGCAAGGTTTCTTCGAGCTTGATTTTGCGGTGGTGCAGACCTACTCCTTTATCGGCGACCGCTCCGCGATTGCGGCGCGTGTGATGGCGGCCCATCGGCGCTTGTTCGATAGCCGCGGCGAGCGCACCATTCTTTCCCAGACCGGTGTGGCCCACGCCTACGACCTGACGCACATTCTGGCCATCGCGGTCAACCTGGCCGGCTCCACCGACCGGCGAGCGGTGCGCGATGCCCTCGAGAAAGTCGGTCCCTACCAAGGTTTGCTGCGGCACTATCGACGGCCGTTCACACCGCAGCGGCACGAGGCGTTGGACGAAAAGGCCGTGTTCATGAGCCGCTACGCAGGCGACGGCGCGCTCGTGCCCATTCGGCCAACCAGCCGCTGAATGTCACGCGTCAGCGCCTTGCTCGCTAGGCCCGTGCAACGGCTGCGCGCTTGGGCGCGGCGCAGTGTGCTGAACCGGCTGACCGCGATCAGCATGGGCACCTCGTTATTGCTCATGGCGGCCGTCGCGTTGGTTGCCTTTCCACTGTTTTACGGCCAGATTCGATCCAACGACCTGGTACGTAATCGCAACAATCTTGAAAGGGTGAGCGACCACTTACATTTCCGTTTGACCACAGTTCTAGAGGCGCTGGACGAACTGGCGAACAACAGCTTTGTGGTCAACGCATTTGTTGACTCGAGCGGACGGGATCTTTACTTGGTGCCCACCCTGCGCGACTACCGCCCGCCTTTTCGGATGGCGCAGACGCTCACGTTGCTGGACTCGAACCTGACGGTGTTCGCCGATACTCGCGCGGACCGAGGGCTGGCAAATCACGAGAAAAATGCGGCGCGGTTAGCGCTGCAGGATGGAAAGACCCGGCTCGTCTTCTTCAGCGATATCCATGGCGCACCACGCCTGCTGATCGCCGAGCCAGTCTATTACCCGCCGGCTTCGGCCCACGAGGGAGTGCTGCTCGCTAGCCTCGACGCGCGGGTGTTGCTGGGACCCGCGGCAGAACTTGTTGGCCCTACGGAATGCGTGACGGTGAGTAGCGGTGATCGGCTGCTGCTATCGAAAAATTGCGACGCGAGGGGTTTGTCAAGCCAGCTGTCGAAACCCATCTCGACTCAGCACCAGTTGGCGGGCGATGTGGCTCTGACGATCACCTACGGGGACCAAAAAGGAATGGCGTTTGGCGTCTTGGCGCTGATCGCGGCGGCGTATTTGGTATTTGCGGCGCTCACCTTGCTCATTGCGTTCGTGGCGACCCGGGCGATCGGACGCCCATTCGCAAACAAGCTTGAAGAACTGGCGCAGACCGCCAACGCGCTGGCAGCCAACCCGGCATCCACGGCCCGTGTGCAATGGGAGCACAGCGACGAGATCGGCCGCCTTACGCTCGCGTTCGGCACCATGGTCGACCAGTGGCGCGAGATCCAAGCGTCGCTCGAGGAACGTGTGCGCGAGCGCACCGAGGAGCTCAGCGCCGCGCTCGCGCGGGCGCAGCAGTCCAGCCACGCCAAGAGCGAATTCCTGGCCGTCATGTCGCACGAGATTCGCACACCCATGAATGGCGTGCTCGGCATGCTGCAAGTGCTTGAGACAACGGACCTGACCGAAACTCAGCGGCGTCACCTGCAGGTGATTCGCGGTAGCTCCGATTTGCTGCTGCGCGTCATCGATGACCTGCTCGACTTCTTCAGAACCGAGGCTGGCAAGCTGCCGCTGGAAGTTGCACCGTTACAGATGGACCTTTTGTTGCGAGACCTCGTGGCTTTGCTGGCACCGACGGCAGCGCTGCGGGGCGTCGATCTGGTGCTGCAACCGATCGCGCTTGACTTGTCCGAACCCGTGATCGGAGACGCTACGCGTCTGCGGCAAATATTTACCAACCTTATTCAAAATGCCATCAAGTTCACTGCGCCGGGTGGCCACGTGCAGGTGAGCGCCACGATGGAACGACGCAACGGCATGCAGCACTTCGTGTACTCCGTTGCTGACACCGGCGTAGGCATCGAAGCGTCGCAAAAGCTGCGCATCTTCGAGCCGTTCGAACAAGCTGACCGCTCGACAACACGCCAGTTCGGCGGTAGTGGCCTGGGGCTGGCGATTG
>JAOTTZ010000008.1 GCA_029864165.1 Burkholderiaceae bacterium | reverse complement strand
CTGCGCTGACGGCCAAACGGCGGCTGGCCACGCCAATAGCGGATCATCAGGTAGCCGCCGAGCATTCCGCCAAGGTGGGCGAAATGTGCTACGCCAGCCTGCGTACCGGTGACGCCAAGTATCAATTCCAAGCCGCCGTACAGCGCGACAAAGGTCTTGGCCTTCATGGGTATAGGAGGGAACAGCGGCATGATGGTGCGGTTGGGAAACATCATGGCGTAAGCCAGCAGCAGGCCAAACAGCCCGCCCGACGCACCCACGGTGGGGAAGGGAGAACCCATCCATGCATTGACGATCAGTTGCATCGCCGCAGCCGTCAGCACACTCGCGGCGAAGAATTGAACGAAGCGCTTAGGTCCCCAGATTCGTTCGAGCTCGGCACCGAACATCCACAGCCCGAGCATGTTGAAGAACAGGTGTGCCATGCTGCCGTGCAGGAAAGCGTATGTACCCACCTGCCAGGGCAGAAAACCGCCGCTCAATGGCCACAGCGCAAGCAGCCGCGTAAACCATGGGCCAATGAACAAACCTATGCAAAACATCGCCACGTTGGCGATCAACAAGGCCTGAGTGACGGGGGGCATCGGTGGCATGCGCGAGAGTTCCTTCAGTTTCTAGGTGGCGAAGCGTCCTGCGGGTCGTGGCCTATTGTTCACGAATGCCTTGATCTCCGTCGCAAATGGCGCTAGGTGCGTTGAAGGAGCGGAGCCGTACGACCTGTACGGCGAGCACCGCAGGACGCAGATCGTGTCGCGCAGCAGTTGAGCAGGGTGTTCGTGGTGCCTCGAGTCGGAATCGAACCGACACTCCTTGCGGAACGGGATTTTGAGTCCCGCGCGTCTACCAATTCCGCCACCGAGGCAGGGTGTTGGGCGGGCTCCTGGCCCTGGGCAATTATGTCATGCACGCCTGACACAATACGCGCTGGAGAACATCATGATTTTCAAGACGCTGGAAGCTGCGATTGGCAATACTCCGCTGGTGCGTTTGGTGCGGGTGCCCGGTGCTGACAACTTGGCGCGCGGCAATGTGCTTTTGGGCAAGCTCGAAGGCAACAACCCGGCCGGCTCGGTCAAGGATAGACCCGCCATCAGCATGATCCGCTGTGCCGAAGAGCGCGGTGACATCAAGCCCGGGGATACCCTGATCGAGGCGACTTCGGGCAACACCGGTATCGCCCTGGCCATGGCCGCCGCTGTTCGCGGCTACCGCATGCTGCTGATCATGCCCGAGGATCTGAGTGTAGAACGTGTGCAAACGATGAAGGCCTTCGGCGCTGAGTTGATTCTCACGCCCAAGTCGGGCGGTATGGAGCATGCGCGCGACTTAGCGCTGCAAATGCAGCGTGATGGCAAAGGCCATGTACTCGATCAATTCGCCAACGAGGACAACTCGCGCGCGCACTTCGAGACCACGGGCCCTGAGATCTGGCAGGATACTGATGGGCGCATCACACATTTTGTGAGCGCCATGGGTACCACCGGAACCATCACCGGCGTGTCGCGCTACCTGAAGTCCAAGAACAAGACCGTGCGTATCGTCGGCGCGCAACCGTCGGAAGGATCGCGCATTCCAGGCATACGCAAGTGGTCGCCGGAATACCTGCCAAAGATCTACGACCCGAGCGGCGTCGACGAGATAGTCTACGTGAGCCAGCCCGACGCTGAAAAGATGGCGCAGCGCATGGCGCGCGAAGAAGGCATTTTTGCCGGCATCTCTTCGGGTGGAGCCTGTTGGGTAGCGCTGCAAATCGCCCAGCAGGTGGACCATGCCGTCATCGTGTTCATCGTTTGCGATCGGGGCGACCGCTACCTTTCGACAGGGGTGTTTCCGGCATAGATCGTCAATTTATGCACCGAAGCGCCAGGTGCTTCTCGAATATGTCGAAGTCACGGTCACTGTGAAGCAGGGTGTACCCGCTCAGGATGCAGCGGGTCGCAATCACGGTGTCTATCGTCTTGCGAACCGTGATGCCCAACGCACGGAGCTTGCGGTAGTTCCTAGCAGCCGCCAGCGCGACATCGACGCCACCCAGGATCACGAAATCCAGGGCAGCGAGCAGCCTGCGTGCGTTGTTGAACTCGCGCTCAGTCGCAAACCCTTGAAGTACCTGGGTGAGTATCAGGTCACCCATCGCAAGCGGCTCGTTTCCGAGCAGAGAGTCGAGCCGGTTGGTCTGCGGGGTTGCCGAGCCTCGGAAATAGTCGATCCAGACGCTCGAATCCACAAGAATCACTGATGATCTCGCCTCATGGCGTCAAGGTCGCCTTGCCACGACAACTTACCTCTCAACCGCCGAATCTCTGCTTGCTTCTTTAGCTGAAGCAAGGTGCGTAGCCCAAGTTCTACTGCTTCGCGCTTGCTCCTGAGCCCGGTTGCACGCAGAGTGTCGCGCATGAGTTTGTCGTCAATCACAATGTTGGTTCGCATGATGTGTACGATATCAATGTTGTATGAACGTTCTACTGCGCGACGGGCAATTTGTTTCAATGCAAACTTACATAGGCCAGACACTACACTTGCCACTCGCGTGCGGATCAGACCTATTGAACCTACGCCAACCCAGTAAGGACAACGCACCATGGGACTTCCGATTCAGAAATTGTCGCTAGCTGAGTACCTCGCGTGGGAGAACGAACAGCCCGATCGCAATGAATACTGGCGAGGCGAAATCTTCGCCATGGTCGGCGCTCGGCGTGGGCATGGGCGTGTCGTCGCCAACCTTGTGCGCCACATAGGCAATCATCTTGCCAATAGCCCCTGCCAAGTTTTCAGTGAAGCGATGAAAGTACAGATCGGTAACGACGCCGTGCTCTATCCTGATGTGTTCGTTACCTGTGATCATGCAGACCTTGCCACCGACATGATTTTTAGATCGCCTAGCTTGGTCGTAGAGGTTTTGTCGCCAACAACGCAGGCCTACGACCGAAGTCAGAAATTTTCGCTCTACCGTCGAATCGAGGCGTTGCGCGAGTACGTCCTGATCGACTCGGACAGTCGCCGCGTCGAGGTCTTCCGCCTCGGTGCTGATGGCTTGTGGGATCTGCATGACATGAGCGATGGCACAGCGCTCGTCTTGGGGAGTATCGAGTGCCGAATCGCTTTCAGCGACTTGTTCGACGGCATCGACAGCGCTGCGCAACCGCAGTAAATATGGCCGGGTTTAACGCTACCCATAGGTGTGCGTAGTTTGATGCCTGTTCTGGCGCGCACGTTTGAGGCCGAATCGAGATAGCGCAGAGCCCGCAATCAAACGCCATTTTTTCGGTAATCCTCGCGCCGTCTCGATGATCGGCGGCCCGCCCTGTCGGTTTCTTCCAGAGTCCCAGAGTCCATTGCAATCCCGGAGATTCGTCATGAACCAGAAGAAGTCGTTTCGCTCCTCGATCCCGTCCATGCTGGTTATCAGCTTGGCCGTCGTTGCCGTCTATCCTCGTCCAGCGCATGCGGACGACGACGTTGTCTGGGACCGGGTTGGTGGCACCAACAACTGGTCCAACGGCAGCAACTGGAATCCTGATATCGATGGGCTGTTATTTCCCAACGGCCCCATCAACGGCAACGGTGTTCACTACAACGTCACCATACCTTCGAATTTCACTGTCAACTTCGATGTTGCATCCTTCTCCACTGTCACGACTTTCCAGCTCAATAGCAACGCCACCCTGAACGTCCTTCCGGGCACCGACCTGTCGGTTACGAACACCGCCGTCATTTCGGGACTGATCAGCGCCAATGGCGGTAACTTCTTCGCTCTCAACTCTGGTACCGTCTCCTTCGGCGGCAACAGCGCTCGACTTTCTGCTATCAATGTTGGCACCATACAGCTCAGCGCGACAGCATACTCTTCCACCGGCTGATGATCGGGTTCGGGTGACGCCTAAAATAGCGCCTCTCGTAAGGTCGCACTATCGCTCTATGGACGCCAACAAAGAACTCGACACTTGCGGACTCAACTGCCCGTTGCCGTTACTCAAAGCCAAGAAAGCATTGGCCGACATGCGCAGCGGCGAGGTGCTCAAAGTCGTGGCGACCGATCCTGGTTCAACGCGCGACTTTCAGGCCTTTGCCCGCCAAACTGGTAACGAACTGATAGAGCAAAGCACGATTGGCGACAAGTTCGTGCACTTTTTGCGGCGGCGTTAGTCGTTAGCGCGGTCGAATATATCTAGGCCACGCAGGAATTCGCGGAAACCCGGACCGAGTTCCGGGTGGGCCAGTGCCAGTTCCACATTGGCTTGTAGAAAGCCTTCTTTGCTGCCGCAGTCGTAGCGCTTGCCTTCGTAGCGGTAGGCGAAAACTTTCTCGCGCCGCAGCAGTGCAGAGATGCCATCGGTGAGTTGGATCTCGCCGCCCACGCCGCGCGGCTGGCTTTCGATTTCGTCGAACACTCCCGGCGTGAGGATGTAGCGGCCCGCCACACCCAAGCGCGATGGTGCATCCTCAGGCGCAGGTTTTTCGATGATGCCGGTCATGTCGATCAGGCGGTCGCTGACAGGTGTGCCGACAACGATACCGTAGCGTCTGGTTTGCTCTGCAGGAACTTCCTGCACTGCAACGATCGATGCGCGTCGCTGCTCGAACTGATCGACCATTTGCTTGAGTACCGGTGGATCGCCCACCATCAGGTCATCGGCCAACAGTACCGCAAACGGTTGGCTGCCCACCAGGCGCTTTGCGCACAGCACTGCGTGGCCAAGTCCCAGGGCCTGGGGTTGGCGAACATAGATGCATTCCATATCGTCAGGTTTGACACTGCGCACTACTTTGAGCAGATCGTCCTTGCCGGCCTGCTCAAGCGCGACTTCGAGCTCCAAGGTCATGTCGAAGTGATCTTCAATGGGCCGTTTGTGACGACCCGTGACAAAGATCATTTCGCGCATCCCCGCCGCATAGGCCTCAGCGACAGCGTATTGAATCAGTGGTTCGTCCACCACTGGCAGCATTTCTTTGGGTTGCGCCTTGGTGGCGGGGAGAAACCGGGTACCGAGGCCGGCCACGGGGAAAATCGCTTTGTTGACCAGCATCTTTACTCGCTCTGGAATTGACAGCAAAGGGGCTTAGTGTAGTGTCAAGTGTTTCGGGATCGGCTCGCTCAGCGGCACATCATTGCACGCAGCGTGACGTATTACGCATCGGCCCGGCCTAGACGAGCCGATTGGTCTTGCAGCCGAGCCAGCGATGCCGAGAATTCGGCCATGCGCTGCGTTTCTTGCGCCACCACGGCGGCGGGCGCGCGCGCTACGAAGCGCTCATTGGCCAGTTTTGCGCTCGCCTTGGCGACTTCGCCTTGCAGGCGCGCTATCTCCTTGGCTAATCGCTCTCGTTCTGCGTTCACGTCGATCTCGATGTGAAGCGACAATCGCGCACCACCATGCACAGCGACCGGCGAGCTGTGTGTGGCAGTGTTGTAGGCAACTTCGTCGGTGAACAGTGTCAGCTCTGACAGCTTGGCCAACGCTTTGAGCAGTGGAGCCGCTGGTTCAAAGAATTCAGCATCGCCCAACACGAAAAGCGGCACGCGTGCAGCCGGTGAGAGCATCATTTCGCTGCGCAGGCTGCGGCATACACCAACGACGCCCTTGAGGCGGGCGATCCAGGCGTCGGCTTGTTCGTCCACCCGCTCCATTTCAGCGCTGGGGTACGCGGCCAGCACGATGGCGTCTTTCGATGCCTCCGCTTTTCGGCCCGATACCACCGCTACCGTTTCCCACAACTCGGCGGTGATGAACGGCGTAATGGGGTGCAACAAACGCAGCACCGCCTCCAGAACGCGCAGCAGGGTGCGCCGAGTGGCTCTTTGTTGCGCTTGGCCGCCCGTGTGCAACTGCGTCTTGGCGATTTCTAGGTACCAATCGCAATACTCGTCCCATACGAACGAATAAATGGCAGTCGCCACGTTGTCTAGCCGATATTCGGCAAAACCTTTTTCAACCGCGGCTTCGACGCGTTGCAGCTCGCCGACAATCCAGCGGTCGGCGGCACTAAAGCTCAAATAGCCGTCAGCAGGCTCGCCGAGTCCGCAGTCGTGCTCCTGGCAGTTCATCAACACGAAACGCGTGGCGTTCCAGAGTTTGTTGCAAAAGTTGCGGTAACCCTCGCAACGTTTGGCGTCGAAGTTGATGTTGCGGCCCAGGCTCGCCAACGAGGCAAAGGTAAAGCGCAGCGCGTCGGCGCCGAAGCCCGGTATGCCGTCCGGGAACTCTTTTTCGGTATCCCTGCGCACGCGGTTCGCTGTCTCCGGTTTGCGCAGGCCGGTGCAGCGCTTGTCGAGCAAAGGATCCAGTGCGATGCCGTCGATCAAGTCCACCGGGTCCAGCACATTGCCCTCGCTCTTGCTCATCTTGCGGCCGTGCGAGTCGCGCACCAGGCCGTGGATATAGACGTGGTGAAAGGGCACCTGGCCGGTGAAGTGGGTCGTCATCATGATCATCCTGGCGACCCAGAAGAAGATGATGTCGAATCCCGTGACCAAGACAGACGACGGTAGGAATAGCGCGAGCTCTTTCGTTTGCGCAGGCCAGCCCAGGGTCGAGAAGGGCACCAGGGCCGAGGAGTACCAAGTGTCGAGCACGTCTTCGTCGCGGGTGAGTGCACCGCCATAGCCGGAGGCTTGAGCCAACGCGTGCGCGTCTTCTTCACTGCGAGCGACAAAAAGCTCACCACCGGTGCCGTACCAGGCTGGAATTTGGTGCCCCCACCACAACTGGCGCGAGATGCACCAGTCGGTAATGTTGTTCATCCACTGGTTGTAGGTATTGACCCACTGGTCGGGTACGAAGTTAACCTCGCCGCGCTCGACGACCTCAATCGCTTTTTGCGCAATGCTCTTGCCGTCGGCCCCGGGCCTGGTGGTCGCGACGAACCACTGGTCGGTCAACATTGGCTCGACGATCTGGCCGGTGCGCGTGCAGCGCGGCACCATCAACTTGTGCGGTTTGACTTCGACGAGATAGCCCTTGGATTCGAGGTCGGTGACGACTTGTCTGCGTGCGTCGAAACGGTCCAGCTCGCGGTAGGCCTCGGGCGCGTTGTCGTTGATTCGCGCATCGAGCGTCAGGACTTGGACCATAGGCAGGCTATGACGCTGACCCACCGCGTAGTCGTTGAAGTCATGCGCGGGTGTGACCTTGACCACGCCGGTGCCAAACTCGCGGTCGACGTACTCGTCGGCGATCACGGGAATGCGGCGGTTGCACAGCGGCAGCGTGACTTGCTTGCCTATCAGTGAGCTGTAGCGCTCGTCTGCTGGATGCACCATCACGGCCGTGTCGCCGAGCATGGTCTCTGGCCGCGTGGTTGCAACAACCACAGCACCCGTGCCGTCGGCCAGCGGGTAGCTGATGTGCCAAAGGAATCCGTCTTCCTCTTGGCTTTCCACTTCGAGGTCGGAGACGGCGGACTTGAGCACCGGGTCCCAGTTCACGAGCCGCTTGCCGCGGTATATCAAACCCTCCTCGTACAAACGAACGAAGGTCTCGGTCACCACCTTGGACAGCTTCTCGTCCATGGTGAAGTACTCGTGTGCCCAGCTCACACTGGCGCCCATGCGTCGCATCTGGCGCGTGATCGTGTCGCCCGATTGTTGTTTCCACTCCCATACCTTGGCGACGAATTCTTCTCGGCCCAAGTCGTGACGCGAACGGCCCTGCTCTTGCAACTGGCGCTCGACCACGATCTGCGTGGCAATACCCGCATGGTCGGTGCCGGGCAACCACAGGGTGTTGAAGCCGCGCATGCGGTGATAGCGCGTCAACGCATCCATGATGGTCTGGTTGAACGCGTGCCCCATGTGCAAGGTGCCGGTCACATTGGGCGGTGGCAACTGGATGCAAAAAGACGGCTTGCCCGCGTCCAGCGTTGGCGCGTACAGGCCGGTTTGCTCCCACAGCGGCGCCCAGCGTGCTTCTATCGTGGACGGTTCGAAAGACTTGGCTAGTTCGGTCATAAGTGAGGTGAGCGGGCGCCGGCTCATGCGCCAACGAAGGTGCATGTCGCAGCCACTGCAATTGTAGGTTGCGCCTCGCGCGGTTTAGGGCGCCCACGCTTGCGCTGACAAGGTGACCTCGGTCGCCGCTGCGGCGAGCGGCGGGGCCCTACATGGGGTAGGAGTTTTCCTGACAGCTTGATTGGGGCTCCGCCCACTTGCAGCTGCCAATGGCAGGGATACAGTTGTTTGCATCGACACGCAACCCCGATTGGAGAACGTCATGACCCAGCAGCAACCCGCTTCCGATCCCTTCGCGTTCATGATGAACCCGGCCGCGGTCATTCAGGCGATGGAAAAATCTGAACGCCTGAATACGCTCAAGCGACGCATCTGCCGCCCGCTCGACAAGCCCTTGATCGCTCGGACAGCGCCCACCGTGGAGGTCGATGACTGTGACGACGAACTGGAAGCCAGTTCAGATACAGACGATTTCGACAACGAGTTCGACGCATCCCCGGAGTCCGACGACCTGGGTAGTGCCATCGACGCGATGCGCGCCTCTGACGAAGGCTGACAGACTGCCGCAGTAACGTCCGGCGCGGCCTTGTTGGCGTCGCCGGCCTGCGCTTGGCGATGCGACCGGTGTCACAACACTTTCATGCTCATGCGTATCGGCGCAGCTGAAATCATCGCTGACGGCCTACCACCGACCGTCAAGGCCTAACCACCCGTCGCAATTCAAAATGCTAACGGGCTTGTGACAAACTTCACGGCCGGGGGATATCCACACCACACTGCTGCCGAAGTGCGCTTCGGACGTGAAAGAATTGGCCGCTTCGCGCGACTAATCGTTACCATGTCCTCGAGGAGCCGTACCGTGACCCGACGCAATTTGCTCGCCTTGTTATCCGCCTTTGGCCTTGCGCCTTATATCAGTGCCTTCGAAGGGGGGGGCGCGGCAACTTCAGTTGAACCGTTAAAACTCTCTGACGCGGAGTGGAAGAAGCGCTTGACCCCCGCGCAATTCGACGTGTTGCGGCTCGCGGGTACAGAGCGCCCACACACCAGCCCGCTCAACGGCGAGAAACGCAATGGCCGCTACCACTGCGCTGGCTGCGACCTGGCGCTGTTCACCGCCGACATGAAGTTCGACAGCGGCACCGGATGGCCGAGCTTTCACTCGACGCTGCCGGGTGTGTTCGTCACCAGCACCGACTTCAAGCTGATATGGCCGCGTACCGAGTACCACTGCGCGCGCTGCGGAGGCCACCATGGACACATATTCGACGATGGCCCCGCGCCCACCGGCAAGCGCTACTGCAACAACGGGGTGGCTTTGACATTCAAGGCGGTGGCGTGATGGTTGTGCGCCGAGTTCGCCGAACCGCGGCGGCGCTGTTTTGTGGGCTCTTGTTGGGTGGATGGGTTCAGGCACAGACGGCAGCAACCGCCAAGGCCATCTTCGCGGGCGGTTGTTTTTGGTGTACTGAATCTGATTTCGACAAAGTCCCTGGGGTCATTTCTACCACCAGCGGCTACACGGGTGGCAGCCTCCCGAATCCGAGTTACGAGCAGGTGTCGGGCAAGCACACGGGGCACGCGGAAGCTGTCGCAGTGGTTTACGACCCCAGCAAGGTGAGCTACGAGCAGCTACTTGACTACTACTGGCGCAGCATCGACCCAACAACCAAAGACCGCCAGTTCTGTGACCGTGGCTCGCCGTACCGTACCGCCATTTTCGCCAACGATGCCGCGCAGTTAAAGGCGGCCCAGGCTTCCAAGGCGGCGCTGGAGAAATCAAAACCCTTCAAGGAGACCATCGTCACCGAGATCGTTGCAGCCGGTGCCTTCTACCCGGCCGAACCCTACCATCAAGACTACTACAAGAAAAACCCCATCCGCTATCACTACTACCGCGCGACTTGTGGGCGCGATGCGCGACTGAAACAGTTATGGGGCAGTCAAGCTCTGCATTGAATCCAGCCGCACCCGGTGTCGCTGGACTTGCGTGAGCACCTGCGCGGGCGCTGTGCCGCCCAAGCCGTTGCGTGCGTTGAGCGAGCCGGCCAGCGTGAGTACCTGGTAGACATCTTCGCCCACTGCGGCGCTGAAGCTCTGCAATGACGCTAGCGGCAACTCGCTCAGATCGACGTCGCGCTGCATTGCGAACTTGACCGCTTTGGCGACCACCTCGTGTGCATCGCGAAAGGGCAGGCCTTTTTTCACCAGGTAGTCGGCCAGGTCTGTTGCTGTGGCATAGCCCCGGCGGGCGGCGCGCTCCATGGCATCGGGCTTGACCCTGATCGCGCTGACCAACTCGCAAAATACTCGCAACGTGTCCCGCAGCGTGTCCACGGTATCGAAGAGGGGTTCTTTATCTTCCTGGTTGTCCTTGTTGTAAGCCAACGGCTGGCTTTTCATCAGCATGAGCAGGCCCATCAGGTGCCCGACCACACGGCCTGTCTTGCCGCGGGCGAGTTCGGGGACATCTGGGTTCTTCTTCTGCGGCATGATGGACGAGCCGGTGCAGTAGCGATCGGCCAGTTCTATGAAGCCGAAGTTCTGGTTCATCCACAACACCAGCTCTTCGGCCAGGCGCGATACGTGCACCATGCACAGGCTGGCGGCCGCAGTGAACTCGATCGCAAAGTCGCGATCACTCACGGCATCCAGCGAGTTCTGGCACACGTCCTCCATTCCCAACTTGCGCGCGACGCGGTCACGGTCCAAAGGGTAGCTGGTGCCGGCCAAAGCAGCGGCGCCTAAGGGCAAGCGATTAGTGCGGTGGCGCACCTCGGTCAAGCGTTGCGCATCACGCGAAAACATTTCCACGTAAGCCAGCATATGGTGGCCAAAGCTGACGGGCTGCGCCACTTGTAAATGCGTCAAGCCAGGCAGAACAGTCGCGGCGTGAGCCTCAGCAATGTCGACCAACGCCACTTGAAGCGCACCGAGCAGTCTGCTAAGGGTGTCGATTTCGTCGCGCAACCACAGCCGCAAATCGGTGGCGACCTGGTCGTTGCGCGAGCGGCCGGTGTGCAGCCGCTTACCGGCGTCGCCGACCAGTTGGGTGAGGCGCGATTCGATATTGAGGTGCACGTCCTCGAGCTCGATTTTCCAATCGAAAGTACCGGCCTCGATCTCGGCGCCGATTTCGGCCAGGCCGCGCTCTATCGAGGCGAGGTCCTGGCTGCTCAGGATGTCTTGCGCGCACAGCATTTCGGCATGTGCCAACGACCCCGCAATATCGGCTTTCCAAAGCCTCTTGTCAAAACTTATACTGGACGTGTAGCGATTGACCATGACATCGGTCGGTTCGGAGAACAGCGCCGACCAGGCGGTGGACTTGGTATCAAGTTGGTTGGTGGACATGGTTGTTGTGAATCACGCAACAGGTTTTTTGGCGTGAACGCCCGAGTTGGCGACAATGCCCGGACCCCTGGCAGCCTGTCGGACTTTGGGAACGTCGGCTACAAATCGGCCGCAGCGGTCCATTTTTTACCGGCTTCTCGCCCCGTAGCACCCACTATGGGGCTGCGAATCCGGCAAAAAACTGTCCTCGCTGGGGCCAATTCTCGCCTCGATGCCCAAAGTACGACAGGCTGCTAGACGGTCGATTCTATCGGTGCCCCTATTTCATGCCCAATAGCTCATGCCCCATAGCGCTCCCCCACGTTTCAGGTCATCCGACAGCCACCCTGCGAGCAGGTGGCTGGAATCTGCTCCGTCGGGCGCGTCGCTCAGAGGCGGCTTCGTGAACGCCGGCAATGTAGAGCCGGCAACGCACCGCACTAACGTGTCGACCCCGGGTACCGACTTGTGCCACGGCGGCTTGGTCTTGCGTGCGGTGCTGTTCGTGCACGCTGTGCTTGCAGTGGGCATCGTTTTCGCCGCGGGTAGTTTTGAGGAGTGGCTGGCCAAGCTGGGGATGGCCGCCAGCGTCGCCATGCCCGCCGCGCTGCTGTGGCTGGTGGTCGCGTGCTTGTTGAAAAGGAATCTGGCGCGGCTGCCTGAGATTGCTCAATGGTCCGCCGTCGTGGCATTGGGTACCGGTGGTGCAGTCGGCTGCTGGGCCTTGCAAACGTATGTCGGGCTGGGCCTGTGGGTCGATAGCCGCTGGCTCGCACCGGGCCGCTGGCTGGGCCCGGCTCTGGCTGGGGCAGCGTTCTCGATGATGTTGTTTTACTGGTTTGGCTTGCGCGCAAGGGTGCAGGGGCCGGCCGACAGCAGCGCACGGCTGGCCGAACTGCAGTCGCGCATTCATCCGCATTTCTTGTTCAATACGCTCAATACCGCCATTACGCTGGCCCGGGTGGACCCTGCGCGTACCGAGCGCCTGCTAGAAGACCTCGCTGAGTTGTTCCGGGTCGCGCTGGCCAACACCGATAACGCCGTCACGCTCGGTTCGGAGGTTGAACTGGCCCGGCGCTACCTGGCCATCGAGAAGTTGCGATTTGGTGACCGCCTGCGTGTGAGCTGGGAAATTGACCCGGCGGCAGCCAGTGCTCGCGTGCCCTTCCTGCTATTGCAGCCCTTGGTCGAAAATGCTGTGCGCCATGGTGTGGAGCCATCGCCCGGGGGCGGTGAGGTCCGTATTTTGACGAACCTGAGGCGCGGTCATGCGCAGATCGTAATCACCAACAGCGTGCCCCTTGACCCGTCGCGCCCGGGTGCTGGGATGGCGCTGCGTAACTTGCGCGAGCGCGTGCAACTGATGTACGACGTAGCAGCGCAGTTCGATGTCGGGCTAGAGCATGGCCTGTTTCGTGTACAAATCACGGTTCCCTTCGTGTCCTGAATTCCGCCCCCAAGGTCATGCAAAAGTCTTTGCGCGTGTTGGTGGTCGACGACGAAGAGATGGCCCGAATGCGTCTGCGCGGGCTGGTGGGTGAGAACCCCGACCCAATGGCTGAAGTGGTCGGCGAGGCCGCGAACGCGATGCAAGCGCTGAATTGGCTGGCGCACAACGAGTGCGATGTACTGCTGCTCGATATCCACATGCCGGGTCACGATGGCTTGCAACTCGCTGCTGAGATCAAACAACGTGCGCGCCCGCCGGAGGTGATATTCGTCACCGCGTACGCTGAGCATGCTGTGACCGCCTTCGATTTGAATGCCGCCGATTACCTTACCAAGCCCGTGCGACGTGAGCGGCTACAGGCGGCATTGCAGCGTGTGGCACAACGTCAAGCGCAACGGCCGGCACTGACGGTACCGAATGCCGGGGGTGAGCCGGTGATTGTGGTCAGCGAACTCGGTCGCGTGGTGAGGGTGCCAGTGTCTGAGGTGCTGTACCTGAAGGCTGAGCTGAAATACGTGACACTGCGCACCACCGAACGCACGTATGTTTTGGACGATGCGCTCAGCGACTTAGAGCAGCGTTTGGGCGAACATTTTCTGCGCATACACCGCAACACGTTGGTGGCGCGGCGCGCGCTGCGCGCGCTCGAACGGCGCAAGCTGGCTGTTGCGGCCGACGACGATGGCACCGAAGGTTGGGCTGTGTGCGTACGCCCGCTGGATGAATGGCTGGCTGTGTCGAGGCGACAGTTGGCGGCTGTGCGTGAAGCAATGACGGGCTCCAGTTCTGGGCCTTAAAACGCTGTCCGTGAGTTATGAAGACGGTCCTGCGTTGCGACGACAATGCGATGGGTGCTCGCATGTGCCCAATGAGGCACCGGCGCAGCGCCGCCTTATTCACGGATAGGTTCTAAGCCGAGTCAGACCATGCCCGAGCCCGCCAACCGTAGCGCAGAGAAATTTCCGATCACCGACCGCGTGCGCGAGGCGCTGGCCGTTACGCTGCGCGGGTGCGATGAGCTGTTACCCGAAGCGGACTGGCTCGCTAGGCTGGCCCGTTCGCAGGCAACCGGCGTGCCACTGCGCATCAAGCTCGGCTTGGACCCCACGGCACCTGACATACACCTCGGTCACACTGTAGTTCTCAACAAGCTGCGCCAGTTGCAAGACCTGGGCCACACCGTCATTTTTTTGATTGGTGACTTTACGGCCACGATCGGAGACCCCTCGGGCCGCAACGTCACTCGCCCACCGCTCACGCGCGAGGAGATCGAAACCAACGCGCAAACATACTATCGGCAGGCCGGCCTCGTGCTCGACTTGGAAAAGACCGAAATTGCGTACAACTCGAAGTGGAGCGACCCGCTCGGCGCGCGCGGCATGATTGAGCTGGCCTCACGCTACACGGTGGCAAGAATCATGGAGCGCGACGATTTCACCAAGCGTTTTAAAGCGGGTACGCCGATCTCGGTGCACGAGTTGCTCTACCCGCTTATGCAGGGCTACGACTCAGTGGTCTTGAAAAGCGATTTGGAGATTGGCGGCACCGATCAGAAGTTCAACCTGTTGGTGGGACGGGCTTTGCAGAGCGAATATGGGCAGCAACCGCAGTGCGTTCTGACCATGCCTTTGCTCGAAGGTCTGGACGGTGTTGAGAAGATGTCCAAAAGCAAGGGCAACTATGTCGGTATCAGTGAAGCGCCTAACAGCATGTTCGGCAAGCTGATGAGCATAGACGATCCTTTGATGTGGCGTTACTTCGATCTGATCAGCTTGCGCCCGGCCGACGAGGTCGACGACATGAAACATAAGTGCTCACTCGACATGTCGCAAGCTGGCATGAACCCGCGAGACGCAAAGTTGTTGTTGGCCAGCGAAATCGTTGCCCGCTTCCACGGCGTGCCAGCAGCAGAACTGGCCATGGACGAGTTCAATCGACGCAGAACGGGCGCCGCCCCGGCAGACATTGAAAGCGTCAGTTGGAAACACGAAGGACAGCCGCTGAAGCTGGCTTTTCTGTTGAGCAAGTTCGGGCTGTGTGTTTCGATGGCCGAGGCGCGGCGCGTTATCGCCTCCGGCGGCGTAAAGATAAACGGCGAGAAGATCAGCGACCCTGAGTTTGCGTTCACCCTGCCGTCGGAATTCTTGCTGCAGAAGGGAAAGATCGAGTTCAGACGCGTTTGTCTCGTGGCGGCTTCCTGAACTGGCGGACTGGCCCCTCCATGCCCTTGGGTGAATTCGATCTGATTGGCCGCTATTTCACCCGGCCGGCGCGGCGCGCTGTGCTGGGTGTCGGCGACGACTGCGCGTTGCTCGCGCCCACCGTTGGCATGCAGCTCGCTGTCAGTTGCGACATGCTCGTGCAGGGGCGGCACTTTCTGCCCAACGTTGCGCCGCAGAGCCTCGGACATAAGGCGCTTGCCGTGAACCTGAGCGACCTGGCCGCTTGCGGCGCGCAACCCCTTGCTTTCATGCTGGCGTTGGCACTGCCACGTGCAGACGAAGCTTGGCTCACGGACTTTTCTCGTGGACTGTTTACGTTGGCAGACGCGCATGGGTGTGAATTGATCGGTGGCGACACCACGCAGGGCCCGCTCAATATTTGTATCAGTGTTTTTGGCGACGTACCGAACGGCAGGGTGCTGCTGCGTAGCGCCGCGCGGGCGGGAGACGACTTGTACGTGAGCGGCACGCTGGGCGACGCGCGATTGGCGTTGGAAAGCGTTCGCGGCGCGGTGGCGCTGCAACGCGACGCGTTCGAGGCCGTGCGCGTCGCGATGGAGCAGCCACAGCCGCGCGTGTCGCTCGGTTTGGCGCTACGCGGTGTGGCTAGCAGTGCCATCGACGTTTCCGACGGAATGCTCGGTGACCTCGGCCACGTACTGCAAAGTTCCCACGTGGGCGCCACGCTCGATGTGGACGCCGTGCCGCGCAGTGCTGTGCTGGCCGCCCAGCAGCTGACTTGGCAGCTTCAGTGCACTCTGGCCGGTGGCGACGACTACGAGTTGCTCTTCACCGCGCCACCTTCACTCGCCGCTGCAGTGCACGCCGCTGCGGAGCAAGCGCGGGTGGCGGTTACGCGCATCGGCGGCATCGACGCGCAGCCCGGTCTGCGTTTGATCGACGCCGCAGGACAGGCCGTGCCCAACACGTACGGCTCATTCGACCATTTCTGTTCATGAGCGGACAACTTACACCGATCTCCGGGCCGCGTCGCGACGCGCCGCCAAGCAAACCCACATGGCGCTTCGTATACTCGCGCCCGGCGCATGCGCTCGCACTGGGCTTTGGCAGCGGTTTGTCGCCGATTGCGCCGGGCACCGTGGGTACCTTGTTGGCCTGGCTCTCGTTCGCAGCGTTGCAACCGTACTTGAGCGATGCGCATTGGGCAGGCTTGCTGGTCTTGGGCCTGTTCACGGGTTGGTGGGCTTGCACCGTGACAGCGCGTCGTTTAGGCGCCGCCGACCCCAGTTGTATCGTCTGGGATGAAGTGCTCGCCTTTTGGCTGGTCTTGTGGTTGGTGACGCCGGCAGACATCTTGACGCAGTGTTCGGCCTTTGCACTGTTTCGCTTTTTCGACGCTGCCAAGCCGGGCCCCGTCGCTTGGGCCGACGCTTTTTTCAAGGCAAGGCACGGCGCCGACAGCGCTTTGGAAATTGGCTGGCCGCAGGGATGGGGCATTCTTTTCGACGACCTGGTTGCCGCCTTGTGTACGTTGCTGGTGATCGCGCTGTGGAGGTTCATTTGAGCACTGTTTTTGACGCCCAGGTCACT
>JAOTTZ010000240.1 GCA_029864165.1 Burkholderiaceae bacterium | reverse complement strand
ATTTTCGCCTCAGCCATTCCCCCGGCGGGGTGTGATGCCGAGGGTAGTGGGTGGATCCTGGAGTTCGACGTATACACCGGCAATCGTTTTGACAGTTCGGTCTTTGATATCGACAACAACGGCATTCTCAACGACGCCGATTACCTCGTTGGGCGTACCCTTACTGGTTGGAAAACCGCTGGTGTGCCATCAGCACCGATATTCGTGCGGTTTCCCGCCGGCGATGGGGTCGAGAAGAGGTATGTGGGCGGGGGCGGGGGCGGGGCAGATAATGATCCCGAGGGGCCGGGTGGGCCGCCTCCTGCGGAAAGTCGGTTACGGACAATGTGGCGTGTCGTGCAGTGAATTGGGGACAAGTATGAAAACTCCTATCGTTTGGCCTTTGCTTGGTTTCTTGTTCGCTTGCGGTGCTGTCCAAGCGGATCGCATAGCAGGCACGCCGCCACCCAAGGCGTCGCAGGCGTATAAAACGTCACCGGCCAAGAATATATTGTCCGGTTCAGTGACCGATATCGATGCGAGTGGTTCGCAGGTCCAAATCGATGGTCGGTGGTATGTCATCAAGCAAGGCCGTACGCAACTACTGCGCAATGGGCTGCCGCTCAACACGGGGGTGTTGAGCAAAGGCCAGAAGGTCCGGTTCAGCATGGCCTCGCAGACCGCGGGGGAATTAGCGCTTGGCGTCATCTATGTTCCCTGAGCGCTGTTGTTCCCATCAGCGTCTGCAGCGTGAAACTGGCGTAACGCTGCTTGAGTTGCTCATCGTCGTCGCGGCGGTAGCGGTGCTATCTGCAGTAGCGCTGCCCGCCTACCAAAACGCGGTGCGCAAGGCGCATCGAGCCGACGCCAAGACAGCGCTTACCACAGCTGCCCAACGCATGGAACGCCACTTCACCGAGAAGGGTACATACGCCTCGGCAACAATTGGAACTGGATTGGCAGACACTGTGCTCCCAGATAGCGAGAATAAATACTATCTGCTGTCGTTCAATCCAGCGTCGACCGTAGTTACCTACACCCTAAGGGCAACCCCCCAGGGCGCCCAGGCCGCCGACAAATGCGGCGCGTTCACCATCGACCAAAGTGGTACGCGGGGAGTGACTGGGGGAAGTTTGACAGTAGAAGAATGCTGGTAAGACGGCGCGCCTTTTCGTTTCGCCAGCCGCGCCGGTTCTCGCTCACGGTCCTTTAACCTAGACGCGGCAGTTGACTGCTGTCTTTCGCAGGCAACATCTCACGGACACTGCGTTTGGAGGCCACGGTCACCCTCACCATTTGAGTGAGACCGCTACGTACCCGATTGCGCGGCGCTGTGATGCGCTGGCGGCGTTGCTCCTCGTTGCCGGCATTGAGCCTGCGCCTCGTCGCGTCTTGCCAGCACACCCCATCACGGCCCACTCGGGTGCGTCCAACTGCCGAATCTGGGTTTAATGTTTAGCCGGCGCGCCCTTGTAGGCCGCGCCATTGACGGTCAGACCGGCTTCAGACAACTTGGCGGCGTTACCTTCGCCCAAGCCCTTTACGCGGTCTACCAGGTCAGCCCAATCTTTGTAGGTACTTTTTTTGCGCTCTTCTAAAATTTTGGACGAGATGGCGGGGCCAATGCCTTTGACCGACGCCAGCGCTTCTTGGTCGGCAGTATTGACGTCCACCGCGGCAAACGCAGCTACGGCAAATGCCGTCAGCAATGAGCAAAGCATTTTCTTGATCATGAATCTTCCTTGATAGAGTGTGTGTCTGAAAGGGAACTTCCGGCGGGCATGGGTAAAGCATGCACCCCGCCCGCCAGCGCGGCAGTATAACGTTGCACACCCGTGGCCACATCGACAAAGGCATGATCGAAGCCGGTGGCGCGCAAAATGGTCAGGTCGGCCTGCGTATAGCACTGGTACTTTCCGATCAGCGCTTCGGGGAAAGGGATGTATTCAATCTGCCCATTGGCCACCAGTGCATCCAGCGGCAACGCGGTCTGGCCACCGTCCGCACGCCCGGCGCTGACAACAGCAAGCGCGACCTCGTTGAAGGGGCGTGCTACGCCAGTGCCGACGTTGAAGATACCGCTCTGATCGGGATGCTGCAAAAACCATAGGTTGACTGCGACCACATCGTCGATGAAAACGAAGTCGCGCAACTGCTGCCCTGCCGCGTAGCCGCCGTACTCGCCAAAGAGCTTGACCTTGCCGGCACTGAGAAACTGGTGGTAGTGGTGGAAAGCAACCGAGGCCATGCGTCCCTTGTGTTGCTCGCGCGGGCCGTAAACGTTGAAGTAACGAAAACCCACAATTTGTGCGCTGTTGCTGAAACGGGCCGCGGGCAGAAGACGGCGCACGACGTTGTCGAACAGCAGCTTGGAGTAGCCGTAAACGTTGAGTGGGCGCTCAAAGGCGGGGTCTTCACGAAACGTACCGCTGCCGCCATAAACGGCCGCCGACGATGCATAGAGCAGCCTTGTTCCCTGCGCTTGCGCGGCGTCGAGCAAATCCTTTGAGTTGCGGTAGTTGTTGTCAAGCACAAAGCGGCCATTGCGTTCCATCGTGTCCGAGCAAGCGCCTTGGTGCAATACGGCGTCCACCTTGCCAAACTCGGCACGTGAGAAACGAGGGAAAAATTCGCTCTTGTCAAAGTAATCGCTGATCCGCGCATCCTGCAGGTTGCTGTATTTCGAGCCGTCTGTGAGATCGTCGACGGCGATCACGTCGTCGATGCCGATCTTGTTGAGACCCAGAACCAGGTTGGAGCCAATGAACCCCGCAGCGCCGGTGACGACCACCCTCATGCGAACAACTCCTGGTAACTGACGTTGGCGGTGCCGAACCTGCCGACCACGATGCCGGCAGCGCGGTTGGCGATGGGCACGGCCTCTCGCAGGCTGAGGCCGCAGGCGAGCATTGCGGCCAGCGTGGCGATCACCGTGTCGCCGGCACCGGTGACGTCGAACACTTCGCGTGCTTGTGCTGCCACCTGCATATGGCCATCAACGTCAAACAGCGACATGCCGCCTTCGGAGCGTGTCAGCAACACGCCATCAAGCTTCAACTCTTCGCGCAAGCGCTGTGCACGCTCGCACAACTGTGCATCGCTGGACCAGACGCCAACCACTTGCGCCAGCTCGGCGCGGTTGGGCGTGATGACCGTGGCACCCTCATAGCGCTTGTAATCGTCGCCCTTGGGATCGATCAAGACCGGGATACCCACGCTTTGCGCGCGTTGAATCATGATTGTGATGTGCTCGAGGCCACCCTTGCCGTAGTCCGAAAACAGCACGGCCTGGTGGTCGCCGATCACGCGTTCGAACTCGCCAAGCGCCTGTTGTAGCACTTCGTGATTCGGTTGGTTCTCGAAGTCTATGCGTATCAATTGTTGTGAACGTCCGATCACTCGCAGCTTGACGATGGTGTACAGCTGTGGATCGACTCTCAGCAGCGTTGTTATACCCGCTTGCTCTATCATCGTTTTGAGTTTGCGGCCGGGTTCATCGTCGCCCACGACCGTGATCAGGGAAACTCTAGCACCCAGGTTGTTCACATTGAGGGCCACATTCGCTGCGCCGCCCAGACGCTCTTCTTCGCCGCTCACCCGCACGACGGGCACCGGTGCTTCCGGCGAGATGCGGTCCACGGCGCCGAACCAGTATCTGTCCAGCATGGCGTCGCCGACGACCAGCACGCTAGCGGCAGCAAGCTGCTCAGGGGTGGGATGAGCACTCTTCACAAGTCCTCCAAACGTTGCGGCGGGTAGCTGTCCCAAGTCATGCACCCAGGGCACTGCCAGAAGCAATGCCGCGCCTCGAACCCACAAGCGGCGCAACGGTAGCGCTGTAGCGACTTGGCGGCGCGGTCTACCGCACTACAAAGGGCGAGCATCTCGACATTCTCCAGTGTGCTACCGTCGCTCGCCGCTTGGAGGAACTGCTGAGCCGCCGAGAGCGTAGGTTGCTCCCGTAGGTGGCACAACAAACGGTTTCGATGTTGCTTGGGGTCGGTATCGAGCAACGTCATTGCGCTCAACAGGTTGATCGAGGGGGAGCGTTGGTGCAACCGCTGGAGCTGGTCTAGGGCTGCCGTCTGCTCGCCAC
>JAOTTZ010000239.1 GCA_029864165.1 Burkholderiaceae bacterium | reverse complement strand
GACGCCTTCCTTCATCGAAATCGAGTTGACGATGCCCTTGCCTTGTATGCACTTGAGCCCCGCCTCGATCACGCTCCACTTCGAGCTGTCGATCATGATGGGCACGCGCGCAATCTCGGGTTCGCCGGCAATCAGGTTCAAAAAACGCACCATGGCGGCCTGGCTGTCGAGCATCGCCTCGTCCATGTTGATGTCTATCACCTGCGCGCCGTTTTCCACCTGCTGGCGCGCGACGGCAAGCGCTTCTTCGAACTGACCGTTCAGAATCAGCCGCGCAAAGGCCTTGGAGCCGGTGACGTTGGTGCGCTCGCCAATGTTGACGAACAGCGACGCCTCGTCGATCGACAAGGGCTCTAGGCCCGAGAGCTTCATCGGTGGAACAGGTAAGGCAGCTGAAGAGGCGGTCATGGTGTTAAGCATCATTGGCTGGCACGCCGTATCGCGACGCGATGCACGCCTGCGGTAGCGGTTAGAGCGCCTAGTCAGGGTATCTGCGGGGCGCGCTACCCTCTAAGAACGCTAACAAGCGTACGTTACTCGAACGTCCACTTGGCGGTGATTTTCAACGCGGCACTGCCCTCGCTTTTGGCCACGAACACGCCGACCTCACCTTTGAACCCGAGACAAAGTTCGACGCTAACCTCAGCTGGCTTTGCTGCCTTGAACGCCTCGTGCACCGGCCCAACGATTGCCGACAACGTGTCGCTAAGTTCCACCTTGGTGATTTCGTCGGCGAAGTATTCGGCGCTCGTGGCAGTGTTTTCTATCTTGGCTCTGTTGCTACGTGAAATGCCGGTTCCTATCTCGGAGACCTCCACGAAAACCGTCGCGCCATTGATTTTGAAAGGTTCAATCTTATTGGACATGGGAATTCCTTCAGCTGTGAATAGAACGGAAGGGCAAACATTCGCATAATGTTGCAAGCACACAGATGATGCCACCGGTATGGTTCGCCACTGGGTCTAAACGGCCGAAGTATCCCCCGCGCGCGTTGTGTCCAACTGTTGCGCCCACCGAGCAAGCGTCGGTTGGTGCTCGAGTGAAAGTTCACGCCCAGTTCTCCATCCGCAGCTTGGGTACGCGCCTGAACTCGCGCAGGTTGTTGCTCACCAGCGTGACGTCGAGCGCGAGGGCATGCGCGGCGATCTGCGTGTCTAGCGGGCCGATGGGTGTGCCTTTTTTTTCGAGGGTGCTGCGCAGCTCGCCATAAGTGCGCGCAGCGTCAGCGCCGTACTCGGCAATCTCCAACGGCGCGAGAAACTTGTCGAGCAAAAGGAGGTTGCGTCTCGACCCGCTCTTGCGCGCGCCGAAGTAGAGCTCACCCGCCGTCACCGCAGAAACGCCGAGACCATCAGCTTCATGCGCGAGAAACCTCTCCAGTACCGCCGCTGGGCGTGAGTTGATGACGTATATACAGATATCGGTGTCGAGCAGGTAGTGCATCGTGGTTCACTTGCCTGCGCGGCTCGCCCGGCGGCCGTGACGTGGCCCGCCGACATTGGCGGTAGGTGATATCGGCGCACGATCGACGCCTGCCGCGGGTTGTTCGCGAACGATAGGATGCCCCTGCTCGAAATCCTCCAGCGCTTCGATGAGGCTCTGGATAGACGCGCGCGGCTGGCTGCTTAGTATGACATCGTTACCCTGGCGGCGGACGTAAACCTCGCTGCCCGCAAACCGGAACTCCTTGGGCAGGCGCACGGCCTGGCTACGGCCGTGCATAAACAGCTTGGCGGTGGGTTGAGAGGCTTCGGTCATGGCAGCTCCCCGGAAGATAGATACCGAGTGTATATCAATATCGTTGCCGGAGCTTGCTGATAGTTTGCACTGACTACTCGATCGCCTTGACCATATCCTCGACCACTTTCTTGGCGTCGCCGAACACCATCATGGTCTTGTCCATATAGAACAGCTCGTTGTCTAGGCCCGCGTAGCCCGCAGCCATCGAGCGCTTGTTGACGATCACGGTCTTGGCTTTGTAGGCTTCCAGAATGGGCATGCCGTAGATGGCGCTGCCCTTGGTGTGTGCGGCGGGGTTCACCACGTCGTTTGCACCCAGGATGATGGCAACGTCGGCCTGACCGAACTCGCCGTTGATGTCTTCCATCTCGAATACTTGGTCGTAGGGTACTTCGGCTTCAGCGAGCAAAACGTTCATGTGGCCCGGCATTCGACCTGCAACCGGGTGAATAGCGTACTTGACGGTTACGCCTTTGGTGGCTAGCTTGAGTGCGAGTTCTTTCACCGCATGCTGCGCGCGCGCCACCGCTAGGCCGTAACCCGGCACGATGATGACCGTTTCGGCGTTGCCCAAGACGAAAGCTGCGTCGTCTGCGCTGCCGCTTTTGACCGCGCGTTGCGCCGCTGCGCCGGCTCCGGTGGCGGTAGTTTCACCGCCAAACCCGCCCAAGATGACGTTGAAAAACGAGCGGTTCATCGCCTTGCACATGATGTAGCTCAGGATCGCGCCCGAAGACCCCACCAAGCTGCCGGCAATGATGAGCATGCTGTTGTTGAGTGAAAAGCCTATGCCTGCCGCTGCCCAACCCGAATAGCTGTTGAGCATGGACACGACCACCGGCATGTCGGCCCCGCCTATGGGGATGATGATCAGCACACCGATTGCAAACGCCAGTGCCAGCATGGCGAAAAACGCTGACCAGTTTTCACTGAGTGAGAACGTCAGCCCGAGCGCAAACATCGCGATACCGAGCGCCAAGTTCAGCTTGTGCTGGCCCGCGAACTGAACCGGCGCGCCCTGAAATAAGCGGAACTTGTACTTGCCGCTCAGTTTGCCGAACGCGATCACGGAGCCGCTGAAGGTCACGGCGCCGATGGCGGCGCCGAGAAACAACTCGAACCGGTTGCCCAACGGAATGGGCGCTCCCTTGGCGACGATGCCAAAGGCATATGGTTCTGCCACCGCGGCCACGGCGATGAAGACCGCTGCCAAACCGATCATGCTGTGCATGAACGCTACCAGCTCGGGCATCTTGGTCATCTCTACGCGCTTGGCCATCACCGTGCCGAGCGTGCCGCCAACCAGTAGGCCCGCGAGCACCCAGCTCATGCCCGCCACGCTGCCGCCGGAAATCTTGACCACCAGCGCTGCCGTGGTCAGCATGGCAATCGTCATGCCGGTCATGCCGAACAAGTTGCCGCGGATCGACGTGGTGGGGTGCGACAAACCCTTGAGTGCCTGGATGAAGCAAACGCTGGCAACCAAGTACAGCAGCGTGACCACGTTCAGGCTCATGGCTTGCTCCCGGCGGCAGGCGGCTTTTTATCTTTTTTGCGGAACATCTCTAACATTCGCCGCGTGACGAGAAAGCCGCCAAACACGTTGACCGCAGCGAGTGCCACCGCCAGCACACCCATAGTCTTGCCGAGTGGGGTCTCGGTCAGCGCCGCGGCCAGCATGGCGCCGACGATGACGATGGCCGAAATAGCGTTGGTCACCGACATCAACGGCGTGTGCAACGCCGGCGTGACGTTCCACACCACGTGGTAGCCGACGTAGACCGCCAGCACGAAGATGATCAGGTTGGTGATGGTGGGAGAAAGCACATCCATGTTCTGTGTCCTTTGTACTCACTGGTACTTACTTGCGCTTGACCTCGCCGCCTTGCGTCATCAGGCAGGCGGCGACGATGTCGTCGTCCATGGGTACCTGCAACGCCGCTTCATTGGTCAAAACTAGCTTGAGAAAATCGAGCACGTTGCGCGCATACAGCGCGCTGGCGTCTGCCGCCACCAGCGCGGGTAAGTTGGTGTAGCCCACCAGCGTAACGCCGTGCTTGACCACCACTTGGTCGGTTTCTGTCAGCGGGCAATTGCCGCCCCCATTTGGGCCCTTGCCGGCGGCGATGTCGACGATGACCGAGCCGGGCTTCATCGCCTTGACCATGTCTTCGCTCACCAACACGGGTGCGGGCCGGCCCGGGATCAACGCCGTGCTGATGACGATGTCGGCTGCCGCCACGCGCTGGGCCACCGCAACTTGCTGGCGTGCCAGCCAGCTTGGCGGCATGGGCCTGGCATAGCCGCCCACGCCCTGCGCTGCCTCGCGTTCCTCGTCGGT
>JAOTTZ010000238.1 GCA_029864165.1 Burkholderiaceae bacterium | reverse complement strand
CCTTCATCGCCAAACACCATTTCTGTGCTGCGAGCGACAATTTCAGGGTTGATCAACACCCGCAAGTCGTTGTACGCGTCCGAAGCGTCTATCACAATCACGCGTTCGTGCACGTCGACTTGCGTTGCCGCCAGGCCGACGCCATTGGCGGCCAGCATGGTCTCATGCATGTCGTCGACCAGCCGTCGAATGCGTGTGTCGACTGCGACCACGGAAAGCGCAATCGTGTGTAGGCGCGGGTCGGGGTAACGTAAGATGTTGAGCTTGGCCATCTGATACCGTTGCTTGTGCCAACAGTGCCTGCCGGTCCGACGATGTGGACGGCGCGCAACGCCCGGGGCCTTGACTAGCACGATGCGCACTGCGGAGCGGGGTTACTTTCGTTGCGATATCAAGGGTTTACGGGCAGAATCTGAGCAGTTGGGTGAATATTTTCGCCGAATCGGGTGCGCAGGTCCGCCTACGCTTTTGGAATCCTACCTCGCCGCATGGCCAAGGCCAAGTGCTCAGACACAAGTCCCGGAGACTCAATAACATGCCCCGCTCCCATCGTTTCGTCGTCTCCGCCCGTCGGGCGCTTGTCAGTGCCTGTCTGGGGACTGTGCTTGCCATCCCGGTGGCGGCGCACGCCGTCAAGTATCCCATCACCGAGGAACATAAAAGCACGGCGCAGCAGGTCGCCACGGCCGGTGTGCCGCTGTCAGAACTGGCACCGAACGCACCAGACTCCTACATGATCAAGTCTGGCGATACGCTTTGGGACATCTCTACGATATTTCTCAAGAGTCCATGGCGCTGGCCCGAGCTCTGGGGTATGAACCTAGAGCAAATCAGAAACCCGCACCTTATTTATCCGGGACAAATGCTGGTCCTGATCAAGTCGGGGGGCCGTGCAACGCTTCAATTCGGTCAGATGTTAGCAGGCGCCCCTCCCAACACGGTCAAGCTGTCGCCGCGGATTCGCTCAGAAGCGATCGACAAGCGGCCCCTGGCGTCAATTCCGCTCAATCTGATCGAGCCATTCCTGAACGAAGCCGTCATTTTTGATACCGATGAACTGAAGCTGGCGCCCCGTATCGTCGCCACGCAGGAGGGCCGGGTACTGTTATCGCGCGGCGACAAGGCCTATGTGCGCGGCGTTTTGGGCAAGCGCCGTGAGTACCGCGTCTTCCGCGAACCCAAACCGCTGCTCGATCCAAGCACCAAAGAGATATTGGGTTTCGAAGCAACTTACCTCGGCACCGCTCACTACACTCGTGAGGCCGAGACGCGCACTGCCGACGATGGCCGTACCGAGATTGTGCCTGCGACTTTCGTCATCAACAGTATTCGCCAGGAGATTGGTGTCGGTGATCGCCTGGCGGAAGTGCCGCCCCGTGAATTCAGCAGCTATGCACCGCACGCGCCAACGGCTGAGCTTGCGGGCCAGATTGTTTCAATCTACGGTGAAGCCTTGACCGCAGGGCAAAACCAAGTTGTCGCCCTCAATCGCGGCAGTACCGACGGTGTGGAGCGTGGCCATGTGTTGGCGCTATGGCGTGATGGTGTCAGAACGATCGACAAGACCGATCCTGAGCGCCCAGAGATCAAGTTGCCCGATGAACGCCACGGCATGCTGTTTGTGTTCCGTGTTTTCAATCGCATGTCTTATGCGTTGATCCTGACGGTTGCCGATCCGGTCAAAGCTGGCGATCGCTTTACGCAGCCTTAACGCCCACCGATTGACGGTCTCGCGTGCGACGTGGTAGATCGCGAGGAATTGGCCGCTTGGTTGCGGCTGCTGCAAACCCCACAGGTCGGCCGCGAGACAGCGCGCCGGTTGCTCGCCGCGTTCGGTTCCCCACAGGCAATTTTTTCCGCCTCGGCGAGCGCGCTGCGCGAGGTCATCGGGCCCGTATCGACGGCGTTGCGCACTGCACCTGACGAACTTGAGGCTTTGCTAGAGGCGACTTGGCGCTGGCTGGACACCAACGTCGGGTGCGCAGTGGTGACGCTGGGCGATTCCGACTACCCTCAATCGTTACTAGACACCGCCGACCCGCCGCTGCTGCTGTACGTGCAGGGCCGCAGCGAGTTGTTGTCGGCCGCGTCGGTTGCCGTGGTGGGCAGCCGCAACCCGACGCACCAGGGCGTGGACAATGCGCGCGCGTTTGCTGCCCATCTGAGCCATGCAGGCCTGACGGTCGTGTCGGGGTTGGCCCTGGGCATCGACGGCGCAGCACACCTTGGTGCTATAGACGGCCCTGGTTGTACCGTTGCCGTGTTAGGGACGGGGCTGGACCGTGTTTACCCGCGGCAACACCGAGAGCTTGCGCACCGCATTGCAAGCAATGGCTTGCTGGTAAGCGAGTATCCGCTCGGCTCGCCACCGATCGCGGCCCACTTTCCACAGCGCAATCGCCTCATCGCGGGGCTTTGTCTTGGTACCTTGGTGGTCGAGGCGACAGAGCGGTCCGGCTCTCTCATCACCGCGAGGCTCGCAGCCGAAGCCGGTCGTGAGGTGTTTGCAATCCCGGGCTCGATCCACGCGCCGCAGTCGCGTGGTTGCCATGCGCTGATCAAGCAGGGCGCCAAGCTGGTGGACAGCGCGCAAGATATTCTTGAGGAATTGCGTCTGCCCGCACCCGTGCTGGCGACCGTGGAACAGGCAACAAGGGACGACCAAGACCCGTTGTTGCAAGCCCTGGGTTTCGACCCCGTCGCGCTGGACGCGCTGGTGGCCCGCACAGGATGGGCCCCCGCTGAGCTGAACGCTCGCTTGCTCGAACTGGAGCTCGACGGCCGCGTGGCGCGACTTCCGGGGCAGCTATTTCAGCGTGTGGGACAGGGTTAACGCTGCGCTTTTAGAACCTATCCTCGCGCTTGCGGGTGACGGTTTACCGCGAAGGGCGGGTCGCCACTCTGGCGTTTGGCGGCGGTGACGTCAGCGAGCACTTGGCGGTGCGCACGCAGGCGCCGGGAGGGCGCACGCAAGGCACGACCGTGCAAATCTGGATCGACCCGAAGTACTTCGAAACCGTCGACCTTCCGCTGCACGACCTCAGGCATTTGCTGCGCAGCAAGGTGGCGCTGTTGCCGGGCGTGAGCGTCACGCTCACGATTGAAAAGACGGGTGAGGTCACGACCTGGCTCTACCAGGGCGGTTTGCGCGACTACCTGATGCAAACCCTCAACGCCGACCCGCTGATTCCCTTGTTCGAAGGCGACCAGTACGCCAGCGCGTCGGAGACCGAAAACTACGCCGAGGGCGAGGGTGCTGCCTGGTGTGTGGCCTTCACCGAAGACGGCTCCCCGGTGCGCGAAAGCTATGTGAACCTGATTCCCACGGTGGCGGGTGGCACGCACGAGGCGGGGTTGAAAGACGGGCTGTTTGGCGCCATCAAGAGCTTTATCGACATGCACGGCTTGTTGCCCAAGGGCGTGAAACTGATGCTGTTCTTTCGCCATCTTCCGAAGCTCGTCGAGCGCGGTGTTGTTCACGTGGCCAAGCCGCCGCTTTTTCGTGTCGATGCGCCGACGCGTGGCAAGAAGCCGGCGGCCAAGTTCCACGCGCTCGACGACGGTGAGCTCAACGCGATCCTCGACAAGCTGCGCAAGGAGGGGTGCCGCGAAGGCGCTTGGACGATTACCCGCTTCAAGGGCTTGGGCGAGATGAGCGCCGAGCAGTTGTGGGAGACGACGCTCAGCCCCGACACGCGGTGCCTGTTGCCGGTCACGTATGGAAGCATCGACCGCATTGCGACCACCGACGCGCTGACCAAGCTGATGGGCAAGGGCGAGGCCGCCGCGCGGCGTGAATTGATGGAGCTGCACGGGGACGCCATCGAGGTAGACGTGTGAGATAGACGTGTCAGACATCCAAGCGACCGCTGCCACCGATAATCACGTGCGGCAAGTCATAGTCGCTGTCCTACGATTGCTCCCCCATGCACACCGTGCTCGACACCCCACCGCGCAGCCTCGACCTCAGCAATTTGAGTCAGGAGCAGACCGACATGCTCGGTGCCTACGCGCTCGGCGCCACGCACCGCACCCGTACCTGGGTGACGGTCATGCTGCGTGAAATGGGCGCGAGGAATGCGCAAGGCAATCGCTACACGGG
>JAOTTZ010000237.1 GCA_029864165.1 Burkholderiaceae bacterium | reverse complement strand
TACCGCTACTACAACATGGACCAGGCGATTGCTGCAGCGTTGAAACAATCCGACGAGCTGTTGAGCAACGTAGGCTGATGGAATACAAAGTCGTTTGCCCCCACGCAAGCATCAGCGGCGGGCCCGAGGCACTGCATCAGCTCACGCGCGCGCTCGTCGACATCGGGCGCGACGCCGGCATTGTCTACATACCCATCTCGCCCGAAAACCGTTGCGCTGAGCGCTTTATGCACTACGCTGCACCGCTGTTTCACGAGCTACGTGATAGCGGTGACCAAGTCGTCGTTTTGCCCGAAACAATGACCGGTATGGTATGGCGATTCCGCCATGCGCGCTGCGTGATATGGTGGTTGAGCGTCGACAACTACTTCAAGACTCTACCCAGCACCCGCGTCAAGAAATTCAAGTCGTATTGTCGCGCCAAGCTCGGGCGCAGGCGTCACTATCACTTTGAGCCACATCCGCATCTACTGCACGCTCACCAAAGCGAGTACGCTCGGCGTTTCTTGTTACGCCACGGTGTCACCGATAGCCTGCCACTGACCGACTACCTTGCGCCTGGGATGGTGTTCGACGAAAACCGCCTGACGCGCACTTCGCGTAGCGACCAATGCCTGTACAACCCGTTAAAGGGACGTGAGTTTACCGAGCGGTTGATCGCGCATTGCGCCGACCTAGCGGTCGACTTCGTTGCGCTGCAAGGTCTGTCGGAATCGCAGATGCGGGAGCGCCTCGGCCGGGCCAAGCTCTATATAGATTTCGGCGAGCACCCGGGCCGCGACCGCATTCCGCGCGAGGCGGCGTTGGCCGGCTGCGTCGTGATCACTGGTTGTTCGGGAAGCGCTGGCAATGACGTGGATGTACCACTGCCGGCGCTCTATAAACTCGACCAGTCTGATGCCCATGCATTGGACCGCGTGCGCTCGCTCCTGCAAGCGGTGCTCGGTGAACACGCACTGCACTTTTCCGCGCAACGGCCGTTTCGCGACAGTATCGCAAAGCAGCAAACTGTATTTGAACACGAGGTAATGGCGTTTTCCCAGCGGGTCGAGGCTGCTCGTTGAGCCTCAGTCCGGGGATACCCGTCAGCGCCCCCGCTTGCAACTGCTTCAGTGCCGTTTTGTCGATTTGCACTTTGAAGACCACAGCCGGCAATGTAGTTCAATTCGACGCACTGCTGTAGCTTGAGTCGATTTCAGCTTGAATGCAGAAGATCAACGATTTCCTTGAATGATGGGACTGTTTTTCAACCCGGCATCGCCGGAGGCCGAGGCAACGGAGGACTTTCGCCGCATCGTGTTCATCGTGCCAGCCCAACTCGGCGACGTGTTTCTGTGCACCCCAGCGATTCATGCGGCGCGGTTGCGCTGGCCACGGGCCCGCATCGACGTGCTCGGCTTTGCCGGCACGCTCGGACTGCTGGATGGCAATCCAGATATCAACAATCTGGTCGAACTCCGCCCATCGAACAAGTCGAATTGGAAGACAAAGTTGGGTGAAGCGTGGCGGGTTTGGCGCCGCTATGACCTTGCGCTGGTTGCTCGGACCAGCGATCGTGCTCACCTGATCGGATGGCTGGCAGGTCGCCAGCGCAGCGTGCTGTTGCCAGACCATGAGAGGGGCCGCGCTTGGAAGGCCCGCGCCGCGCAGCACAGCTGCGAGGCTGAGGGCATTGCGGTCGTACCGGGCAACCTGGCGCTACTGAGTCCGTGGGTCAAGACCCCGTTGACGCTATCACTATTGCCGCCACCCCCACTACCGCTGCCGGCGCCTCTTGAGGCACAGTTGCGCAGCCCGTGCGTCGTCGTGCACGTGCCATCCATGTGGCGCTATAAGCAGTGGCCGGTTGCTCACTTTCGCTGCGTGATCGAAACTCTGCTGGCCGATGGGGTGCAAGTTGTGCTGACCGGCAGCGCTTCGGAGAACGACCAGGCTCTGGTCGCTGCCATGCTCGGAGTTGGTACCGAGCCGGATTTGATAGATGTTGCCGGGCGCTTGCAGTTGCGGCAGTTGCGCGCGCTGTTGGAGCATGCGGACGCATACCTGGGACCGGATACTTCCATCACCCACTTGGCGGCCGCGGTCCAAGTGCCGATCGTCACGCTGTTTGGGCCGTCGTGGCCCGACTACTTTGGCCCATGGCCGCACGAGCATTCGCCGACGAATCCCTGGCGGCGGCGCGGGCAGCGGCAGCAAGTCGGCAACATGATCATGCTGCAGGGCCCAGACCGCTTGGATCGGCCTCAATGCGTGCCCTGCAACCGCATGGGTTGCGAACACCGCAGCGATAGTGCAAGCCACTGCCTTGAAAACTTGGGGCCCGAGCGCGTACTGATCGAATTGCGGCGCTTGCTGCGCGACGCTGAAGCGGAGCGACTGTCCTCAGTCAATTAAAGTCAAACGCGGAGCTGCCGCGAAAGGGCAAACCTTTCGCGCTCCAAGCGTTGCAGCGCATCAGGCGTCATCGTCGCGAGATCTCCGGTGGCATGCTCCAGCACGGTGCAAAACTGGTTACCGTACGGTGGTGAAACATAGGCTGGTGCCAGGCGGATCAGACCTAGCAGTCTCAGCTCGATCATCAGTAGACGAAACGATTCCGGCGTGAAAGTCCACGCGTGCGTATCGGTGTACGGTTTGTCGGGCTGCTCGGAAGCCAGCATGGCCTCAAAAGCGAGCTTCAGACTGTTGTTAAAACGAACGCCCTCGAAGTCGGCGTTGCGCATCCGGTGGCCGTAGTTTTTATCGATTGTTCGCGACACGCCGTCGAATACCTGCTTGCCCTGGTGAATCTGCGGGCGCTTCAGGTGTACGAGCAGAGCGTCAGACGTCACGCTCGGGTATCGAAGCGCGTCGAAGCAGGTGCGCAAGTCTGGAATCATTTCGATAACACGCCCACCTGGCTTGAGCAGTTTCCCCAGAGACTGTAGATGGCCGATCAAGTCCACCTGGTGTTCCAACACGTGTGAGCCAAAGATCAGATCGAACGTCAGATCTGGTGGTATCGATGTCTCGATGAGAGTACCCGTAACGACGAAGTCGATCGGCTGAATGCGGCCGATGCGGTGCGCGACGTTTGGATCGACGGCGTACTTGGCGCGCAACTCTTTAGTGGTGCAGTGGTCAAGGTGGTAAAGGTTCGGATACTCGCTCTTCACAAAGCGAGGGCTGTAGCCACCGCCTATCTCCAAAATGACCGCATCGTGTGGAACCGATCTCAGCAGTGGCCCGATGCGGGCTCTCTTAATAACGGAGGACCGCAAAGTACTTGCGCGCCTGGACAAAGTGCTGACCAGCTTGGATAACATGGCGCGCGCGATTCTGCCAGACAACCTCAGCTGTCGGGTTGCAAGAGCTCAACCGGCACTAATTCCTTGACCTTGTTGCTGGCACCAAACTCAGTGAGGATGCGGGTCTTGATGTAAGGAAATCCGGCTTGTATCAGCTGATCCCATCGATAGTAAATGTCGTTGGCGCTGTGTGGGTCGTTTGCCAAAGAAGGAAACAGTGTTTCGCAAAGCAGCCCGCTTTTGACCAACACATTTGTCAAACGAGTTTCATACACATCAATCACCAACTCCTTGGTTGGCAGATTGAGTATGCGTTGAAATATACGTTGCACCTCTGGGCTCTTCAACGCCGCGTTGTTGAAGACGAGGAAAAAACTTTGCACATGAGGCAGCGGAAGTTTAGATTCTGTGAGCCCCAGCATGTCGGCGTTGGATGTGCGGATGCGCCCCATCACGCGGGCAAAGTCCTGCGCGTTCAAGGGGCCGACGACGCTGTCGTTAACGAGAAACAGGCGCGTCCAGCGATCGACACCTTCGCACAGCGTAAACATATGCGCCCAGGCCGCAAAGTCAAAGCCGACGTTCTCGCGCACAAACAACCCGCTGAGCTGCTGCGTCAGTTCATCGTCCAGCACGAACTGTTCTGGCAACAGATCGGTGTTGAGTATCAACACGACATTCACGCCGGCGCGCAGCAGATGCTCGACATGCCTTCGCACATGCAGCTTGATCTGCGGGCTGGGGGCAAAGCTGACGAAAAAGCACACTTCCCCAGACAGGGCTGGTGCCAGCGGCTTGATGGCGTAGATGCGCGCCTGGCTGGCTGGTAACGC
>JAOTTZ010000236.1 GCA_029864165.1 Burkholderiaceae bacterium | reverse complement strand
AGCGTTCTGGGGGCTGGAGGTTGACCGTCGCGAGAGACTTCGTGCATCATCCATAGTCATACAACGCGGCCTGGTGGTCGCCCTCAACGCTATGTCCTTCGACCTTGTTCTCTTCGGTGGTACCGGCGACCTCACTTGGCGCAAGCTGATGCCTTCGCTGTTTCAGGCCTTTCGTCACTGCCAGCTTCCGCCGGGTGGCCGCATCCTCGCTGTCGCGCGCGACGAGCAAAGCGACGAGCAGTACCGTGCTTGGCTCAAGGAGCGCTTCCAAAACGTCGAGGGGCACAAGCGCCCTACTGACGAGGAATTCGCGCGCTTCGCGGAGTTAGTGCACTACCGGCGCATGGACTTGTCGCAAGCTTCACACTACGCAGGGCTCAAGCAGTGGTTGGACGAGCGCAATGACGAGCACGTCTCCAATGGCCAAGGCGCCGACATCTCGGTATTGTTTCTCGCCACGAGCCCGCACTTGTTCCCGGTCATTTGCGAGCAGCTCGGCGCGGCGGGTTTGAACCATGAGCGCATACGCGTAGTGCTTGAGAAACCGTTAGGGCACGATCTGGCAAGCGCGCAAAAGATCAATAGCGTCGTGCGTAAGGCGTTCAAAGAAACGCAGGCCTACCGCATCGACCATTACCTGGGCAAACCGTCCGTGCAAAACCTCATGGCTTTGCGCTTTGGCAATGTGCTGTTTGAGCCCTTGTGGCGGCGCGAGTGCATCGCCAACATTCAAATCACCTTGGCCGAAACCCTGGGGGTGGGCACGCGCGGCGCCTTCTACGACCAAACCGGCGCACTGCGCGACATGGTGCAAAACCACGCGCTGCAGTTGCTAACGATGATAGCAATGGAGCCCCCAGCACGATTCGACGCCGACGCGATCCGCGATGAGAAGTTGAAAGTGCTGCGCTCGCTCAAGCCCTTCACGCCCGAAAGCGTGGCGCGCGACGTCGTGCGCGGGCAATACCGCACGGGCCGGGCCGAGGGCAAAGAGGTGCCCGGCTACCTCGACGAAGTCAAGGTGCCCGCGGGCAGCCGCTGCGAGACCTTTGTGGCGGTACGTGCCGAGGTGCAGAACTGGCGCTGGGCCGGCGTGCCCTTTTACCTGCGCACCGGCAAACGCTTGGCCGAACGCGACGCGCAAATCGTTGTCAACTTCCGACCCACGCCGCACAACATTTTCCCGGGCGTCAATCAACCGAACAAACTGGTCATCAAACTCCAACCCGAAGATGGGCTGGAGTTGCACTTGCTGGCAGCCCAGGGATCGGGGCAGTCCGAGAGCCTGTCGCCGGTATCGCTGGACCTCGATTTCGACCGCGCCTTCGCCGAAGACCGCGTGGGTGGCTACGAGCGCCTCTTGCTCGACGTGCTTGCCGGCCGCTTGAACCTGTTTGTGCGCAGTGACGAGCAAGAACAGGCGTGGAGCTGGGTCGAGCCCATTCTTCACACCTGGCGGCTCGACAACGCGTCGTCGAGCGGGCCTCGGCCCTACGCTGCCGGCACCTGGGGGCCGGCAGCGGCGAGTGCGCTTGTTGCGCGCGATGGGTTTGCGTGGGCTGAGGAACAGTAGGTGCCCTGCGGACAGTCAACGCTTGGCCCTGATCACGCGCACCGACGCCCAACCTGCCTACGGCCATGTGCCATTGCTTAGCCACGTAGCGCTTGCGCTATGCATTCCGTCAAAAACATATTGCACTCCAGAGCGGAGTGAGAAAAGCAAATGCAGCAGCACGAACTGGGTTGGCGGATTGGGGGATTTTGGGGCCGTAGGCCCACTCGACACACCACCTCAAGCCTATACGCGGCTACCAAAGCGTGCGCAAGGCGGGCACGCTGCGCTCCGCACCGCCTCTCACCGCAGCCCCACCGCGTAGACTGACGGCGCTTGCGGCACGGAGAAGATCGATGAACAGGCGAACGTGGTGGCAGTGGGTCGGCGTGTTGGGCGCCGGCTGGATGCTGGTCGGCTGTGCCAACCTCGGCCTGCGAGAGCCGGTGCAGGTCAATGTGGTGGGCATCACGCCCTTGCCTGGCGAGGGCATGGAAATGCGCATGTCCGTCAAGCTGCGCGTGCAAAACCCGAATGATGCGGCGCTGGATTTTGACGGCGTCTCGATCGCGCTCGATTTGCGCGGCTCAACGTTTGCCACCGGTGTCAGCGGCGAACGGGGCAGCGTGCCGCGTTTTGGCGAAACGGTGATCGCCGTGCCGGTATCGGTCTCGGCGTTGGCCGCCGTGCGCCAGATGATGGCTCTGGCTACCAGCGCGCGCCCTCAGGCCGACTACGCGCTGCGTGGGCGCCTGTCGGGCGCGGGCTTCGGCAGCATGCGGTTCGAGTCGAAGGGCGAGATCGACTTGCCGAGAGGCCTAGCGCTTGAGTAGTAGTAGCGCGTAAGGGTCGGGCGGCATCACCCAGCATTGAACCACCGCTTCCGAGCGTGCAAGGGCACCGGAGCCTACTGCGGCCATGCCGAACCCGCCGGCGCCTGCTCGTCCTTACCTTGGGGTCAGGAATGAAATCCGGCTGCGGTTATCGTTTGACATCGTGTGTGTACTCACTACCGAAATTATTCACGCGGTATATGGTGCGGCCTCCTCACCGCAGTTCCCGGTGTTCGGGGTACCCCCTTGGCTGGGAGGGGGTGCAGACCTCTCGGTATCGGCGTAAGCTGAGTTTAGTGAACGCCTTCAACCGTTTGACGCCAACGAATAGAAGGCACGGTCGTGTTCTGGCGCGCGTGGACGGGGCACAGAAGTTACGCCCAACGATCATCGCTTGCGAACTGATTACAACAACTCTGGTCCCGATCTGTCGAAAATACGGCTGGGTCGTCGTTGCAGTGTTAGACTGCCCCCGTAGTTATGCACAAGACCGTCCTTTAGAGGTCAGTTCTATCTCCTGTCCGGTTCCGCGACAGGCTCGGTACGGATTCCCCACTTGGTGATTTCTTGCGTGTCACTGCCGCGCGTTGGCAAGTGCTGCGTGCGCAACTTTATTTATCAAGGAACATCATGTCAGATAACGCAACAGAAACCGGCACCGTCAAATGGTTCAACGACGGCAAGGGCTTCGGCTTCATCACGCCTGAATCGGGTGGCAAGGATCTCTTCGCGCATTTCAAGGAAATCCGCGGCGACGGTTTCAAGAGTTTGAGCGAAGGCCAGCGCGTCGAATTCGAAGTTACGCAAGGTCAGAAGGGCCTGCAAGCATCGAACATCCGCGTTATGTGAGCGCGCCGAAGGCCCGCTAGGAAGGCCGCGGCTCGCCGCGGCTTTTTTTCGTCTGCTGCGCCGCCGTGTTTCATTCCCGAACACCGAGAGCTGTCGGTCGTGTCCCAGCGCATGGTGTAAGTCCACAGCCCGGATAGGCTGAGTTAAGCGGTACTCAGCGATCCACAGCAGACAGCCCAGTGGGGGCAGTGTCACCGCCGGATCAATACGCCCCAATTCCACCGGTTGAATATTCCCCAGTTTGATCGATGAAGCGCAGCCGGGCCTCGGCCCGGCTGCGCTTTGCCGCTTGCCCCAGCATGGTCGGCCTTGATGGCGAAGCGCGGGAGGGCCGGTGGTCAATCTGAAGGGACTGATGATGATGCTGGAACTACACCAACAAGGCCTGTCGGCGTCGGCACCGCCTGGGTTTACCGCGCCATCGGACAATAAGAACCTATCCGTGAATAAGATGGCCCTGATCACGCTCACCGACGCCCAACTTGCCTACGGCCATGTGCCGCTGCTCGACCGCACGGCGTTTGCGCTGGACGCGGGCGAGCGCGTTGCGCTGATCGGCCGCAACGGCACCGGCAAGTCTTCGCTGCTGAAGGTGCTAGCCGGCAGTGAGAAGCTCGACGACGGCGGGTTGAAGTTGCAGCAGGGTTTGCGCCGTTATTACGTTCCGCAGGAGCCTGACTTCGCTGCCGGCGCTACCGTGTTCGACATTGTGAGCGTAGGCGTTGCCGAGGCCAAGGCGCTGCGCGCTCGCTACGAAGCGTATGCACCTAGCGACGATCTCGACGCGCTGCAAACCCGCATCGAAGCGTTGGACGGCTGGACTTGGGAGCAGCGGGTAGAGCAGGCGCTGCAGCGCCTGCATCTGGACGCCGGCGCGATCATCGATACCCTCT
>JAOTTZ010000235.1 GCA_029864165.1 Burkholderiaceae bacterium | reverse complement strand
GCAGCCTCCGGATACAGGCTCAAGGCCATGCAGTAGTACATCCCGGCCACCGCCGGAAAGCTGCGTACGCGCCGGCTGTTGCAACCGTGCTCGTTGAGCACCTCGTGCACCATCTCGGCCGAATACACCCGCGCCAGCAAACTCGCGCTGAGATAGTCGCTCAGCCGGGCACCCGCCCCCAACACCGCCTTGGTTCGCGCCATGGATTACTCCGAAGTGTCGATGACGCAATTGTAGGCAAATTCTACCTAAACGAACAGTATTGAGACCTGACGCCGGTCTCAACTCCAATCTCAGTTCCAAAAAGAAATGGCGGCGTCATCAGACGCCGCCATTTTTCCTACGATGGAGCCGAAAAATATTTTCAGGTTCTTGGTTCGTGCTGAAACAGCTTTATGTCAGCGCTCAGCTACCGTGTTGGCACCCGGCCCCACCGGCTCGAAACGTCCCAGGTTCATCACCTTGGTCCATGCGGCGGCGAAGTCAGTGACGAACTTCTCTTTGCTGTCACTCGCAGCATAAGCTTCAGCCAACGCACGTAGCTCGGAGTTCGAGCCAAAGATGAGATCAACCGACGTAGCTGTCCATTTGCGTTTCCCAGAAGCCCGATCAAGGCCTTCGTAAATGCCGGAATACTGGTCTGACTTGCTCCACTGGGTCGACATGTCGAGCAGGTTCACGAAGAAGTCATTGGTTAAGGTCCCGGGGCTGTTGGTCAACACACCGTGCCTGTCCTGTCCTGCATTGGCGTTCAGTGCGCGCATGCCACCAACCAGCACTGTCATCTCCGGTGCCGTCAGAGTCAACAGGTCCGCCTTTTCCACCAGCATGGCCGCCGGAGAGCCATAGCTCCCGTCACTGTAGTAGTTTCTGAATGCGTCAGCAGTAGGTTCCAGCCAGGCAAACGACTTCACATCGGTCTGCTCCCGCGAGGCGTCCATACGGCCCGGCGTGAAGGGGATTTCAATGTTGTGCCCAGCTTTCTTGGCAGCTTCTTCAACAGCGGCGTTGCCAGCGATCACGATCACATCAGCAAAAGAAACCTTTTTCCCACCGGACAGTGACTGGTTGAATGCTTGCTGGATCTTCTCCAGCGCACCCAGCACTTTTGCCAGTTCTTCAGGATTGTTCGCTGCCCAATCCTTCTGGGGCGCCAGACGAACACGTGCGCCGTCTGCACCGCCACGCATGTCAGAGCCACGGTAAGTGGAGGCGGAGGCCCAGGCCGTTCTTACTAGTTCGGGAATGGTCAAACCGGATTTCAGAATCGTGACTTCGAGTTTTTCCGCGTCGTCATTTGAGATCAGCTTGTGATCGACAGGCGGGATCGGGTCCTGCCAGCTGAACACATCCGATGGAACCTCTGCGCCCACATAGCGCGCGCGCGGTCCCATGTCACGATGCGTCAGTTTGAACCAGGCCTTCGCAAAAGCCGTATCGAACGCTTTCGGGTTCTTCCAGAATCGTTCGGCGATCTTGCGGAATCCCGGGTCTTCCTTCAGGGCCAGGTCAGTCGTGAACATGATCGGCGGATTACGTTTACCCTTGACGTGGGCATCAGGAATTGTGCCGTGCGCCGCTTCGTCGGTGGGGACCCACACGGTGCCACCGCCCGGGCTCTTCTGCTGTTTCCAGTCAAAGGTGAACAGGTTGTTCAGGTAGAGAATCGACCAGGCAGTCGGGGTCTGGGTCCAGGCGCCTTCCAGACCACTGGTTACGGCGTCCTCAGCGATGCCTCTGCCGCATTTGTTGTTCCAGCCAAAGCCCTGTGCTTCGACGGGCGCGGCGGCGGGCTCGGCGCCTACACAATCAGCCGCGGACCGGCCGCCGTGCGCCTTGCCCAGGGTATGACCACCAGCAACGAGCGCTACGATCTCTTCGTCGTTCATCGCCATACGGCCGAACGATAACCTCATGTGTTCCGCTGCGGCTTTCGGATCCATGTTACCGCCCGGGCCTTCCGGGTTGACATAGATCAGCCCCATCTGCACCGCGGCCAGAGGCGACTCCAGCTTTTTGTCTTTGAATCGCTTATCGGCGGAAAGCCATTTGGTTTCCGCACCCCAGTAGACATGATCCGCTTCCCAGTCATCGATGCGGCCGCCGGCGAAGCCCAGCGTCTCGAAGCCCATGGATTCCAGCGCCACGTTACCCGCCAGAATCATCAGGTCACCCCAGGAAACACTGCGTCCGTATTTTTGCTTGACGGGCTCGAGCAAGCGGCGGGCCTTATCCAGGCTGACGTTATCCGGCCAGCTGTTGAGCGGTTCGAAGCGTTGCTGGGCGCCCTCCGCACCACCACGGCCATCGAGCGTACGGTAGGTACCAGCAGCGTGCCACGCCATCCGAATCATCAGGCCGCCATAGTGCGCCCAGTCCGCCGGCCACCAATCCTTGGATGTCGTCAGGACTTTCTCAATATCAGCTTTCAGGGCTTGCACGTCGACCTTGCTGAAGGCCTCGGCGTAGTTGAAATTCTTGCCATAGGGATTGGATGCAGGATCGTGTACTCGAAGTTGTTCCAGGCTCAATTTCTCCGGCCACCAGAACTCGTTGCCCACCGCCATGCCTTCAGTGGCCGTGGCGTTCAACGGCAGCAGCGCCATCATGATCACCGCCATCGCGGACAACAAGGGTATTGATTTTTCAAGCATCGGGATCCTCTCCTCAGTTCAAGCCTGTACCGCCGGTAGCACTATGCATACCAGTTTTAGACTCAGTCTAAATAGTAATGGTTATTCATCTATAAGCAAGAAGTTAATGAACAATACTTGACGATGGTCAAACAAAGATCTGCTCCGCTTAGCAGGTTACCTGACAATACTGGCCGAAATTGAACACTAATGGTGTATGTAGTCGGATTCATGCAACTAGACACTACGGCCTGTCAGTTTGCACGCTCAGTATCGGGTTCGATATGAATCGACACATCCCGTACGTCAAAGCGTTCTTCTAAGAGCAACTCAATTTGATCAGCAATATCGTGTGATTCCTGGTTCGACAGTTGCGGGTCCATCGCGACAATCAAATCCACAGCACGCTCTGGGCCCATCCAGCGTGAGCGCACTCGGAGCACCTTACGAACGCCCGTGACGCTGTCGATGGCTCTGGCTAACGCCGTCGGATCAATCGATGATTCATCGACGAGAACGGGAATGACCCGGCGGAACAGCCCAAACGCCAGGTACAACACGAGGACAGCAACACCTACCGCGCAAACGCGATCGAGCCAAACGTAGCCCATTGCAGATAATTGCCAACCGCCGATCACAACAATCGTTGTGAGCACATCCGCAAACGTGTGACTCGCATCGGCTTGCAAGATGTCAGACGACAGTTTTTTGGCCCACCAATGCTGCCACGACGCAAGCCCTAGATTGACGAACAAAACGCCCAGCATCAGTCCTAACTCCCACGAGCCGCTGACGATTTCCGTTGCCTCCCTTCGAAGCGCCTGAGCCGCAAGCTCAAAGGCGAATACAACCAGTAGTGCCCCCAATCCAAAGACCGCTAGCGTCTCAAACTTTCGATGGCCATACGGGTGCTCCCGGTCAGCGGGTGCGCTAGACAAACGCATGACCACCCAGGCAACAATATTGTTGATGACATCCGTCAGGGAGTGAATCGCATCGCCAAGCACCGCGAGCGATCCAGTAGAAACGCCGACGATGAGCTTGACCACTAGAACGACAAGGTTTGCGGAGCCCTCGATCACGATGATTCGTCGAACTTGACGATCTCGAAGAGATCGATCACTCATGCGGGGAACCTCCTGGGTCGAAAATAGCCTGGATACGAATTCGTTCGAACTGATCGAGGGGTAGCCCTTGGTGCGCTATGCAGTGGCTGAACAAAAGCGGTCCGCGACGTGCCGTGTCGAGTGGCAGATCAAGAAACTCACCAGCGCGCCTACCCCGCCAACTCACATCACATCGACGCGAGTACGGCATCGAGGCCTGGAACTTCCTCGCGCAGCTGTTCAAGCGAAACCGAGTTGACGTCGGCGTCGGTGTCGGTGTCGACGGCACGAATACCGCTGGCATCGCGCAACACAAGCATGTATGGCTCCTTGGCAAGCGAAAACCAAGCGTGCGCCCTACGCCGTCTGACGACACGCTCGATGGGCAGCA
>JAOTTZ010000234.1 GCA_029864165.1 Burkholderiaceae bacterium | reverse complement strand
ATCACGGTCAACACCGCCGGTGTCTACACGCCGCTCAACGGCCAAGCGGTCAGCATCGTCAACAACTTCGAGAACACGCGCAGCCAAGTGCTGACGATCTCGTCGGCCGCCGGCGCGGCCGCCTACAACCTCGCCGAGGCTGCAGCGGTCGCACCCAACCCGGTCAACCTGGCCAACCAGCGCGTCGGTGGAACAAACGCGGGCGCGCTCACGATCGCCAACGTGGCGCCCACGGGCCTGTTCACCGAAGCGCTCAACGCCAGCTTCGGTTCGCTCACCGGTGACGCGCTGACCAACGGCGGCGCGGTCAATCTGTTGGCTGCGGGCTCGTCGGATAGCACTGCGATGACGGTGCGCTTGGACGGCACGACGGCGGGCGCCAAGACCGGCAGCGTGCAAATCGACTTTGCCTCTGACGGCACCGGCAGCAGCGGCTTAGGGCTGACCAGCCTGCCCACGCAGACCGTCACCGTCAACGGCAGCTTCTTCAACTCGGCCGTCGGTGATACCACGCCGACACCGGTGGTGATCGCCAATCAGCGCGTGGGCGGCAGCACCAGCCAAGTGCTGACGGTTGCCAACACGGCGGCAGCGGGCTTGTTCAGCGAAGCGCTGAACGCGAGCTTCGGCGCCAACACGGGCGCGGTTACCAACAACGCTGGCAGCGTCAGCGATCTGATCGCCGGCGGCAGCGACAACGCCGCGATGAGCGCTGGCTTAGACACGACCACAGCGGGGGCCAAAAGTGGCAGCGTCACGCTGGACTACCAGAGCGATGGCACCGGGACCAACGGCAACAGCGGGCTGGCAGCGATTGCCGCGGGCTCGCAGGTGATCAACGTCTCGGGCAACGTGTACAACGCTGCAGTGGGCAGTACGTCGCCCTCTCCAGTGGTGATCGCCAGCCAGCGCGTGGGCGGCAGCGCCAGCCAAGCGCTGACGGTCAGCAATGCCGCAGCGGCGGGTTTGTTCAGCGAGGCCTTGAACGCCAGCTTCGGCGCCAATACTGGCGATGCCACCAACAACGCAGGTAGCCTGACCGACCTGATCGCCGGCGGCAGCGACAACGCCGCGATGAGCGTGGGCATAGACACAACGACAGCGGGGGCCAAGAGTGGCAGCGTCACGCTGGACTATCAGAGCGATGGCACCGGGACCAACGGCAACAGCGGGCTGGCGGCTATCGCCGCGGGCGCGCAGGTGGTCAACGTCTCGGGCAACGTCTACGCTCCGGCCGCGGCGCAGTTGAACACCACGGCAGTGAACTTTGGCATCGTGCACGTCGGTGACGTCGTAGCCAACCGCAACGTCTCGGTCAGCAGCGCGGCGCCCGTATCAAGCCTGAACGATGTGCTGACCGGTTCGATCTCCGGCGCCGCCTCGCCTTTCTCCAGCAGCGGCACGCTGGGGACCGGTGTGGCTGCCGGCGATACCGATGCGGCCAGCTTGCAAGTTGGGTTAGATACCAGCAATGCCGGCGTCTTCAACAGCAACGCCAGCGTGAGCTTTGCCAGCCACAACGACGAGATGGCCGATGTGGACCTGGGCAACCAGGATGTGACGTTGACCGGCCAGGTGAACAACTTTGCCCAAGCCGAGTTTGCCCAAACCGGTGGGCAGGGCAGTTTCAGCGGTGCCGGCGCGAATTACACGTTGGACTTTGGCACGCTGGTAGCCGGTGATGCGGGCCTGAGCGCGCAGTTGGCGGTGCTCAACACGGCCGTGGGCCCGGCCGATGCGCTACGCGGTTCGTTTGACCTGGGCACGGTGGGCGTGGGCGACAACTTCACGCTCAGCGGCTTTGCGACCTTCGCCGATGTGGCGGCGGGTGGTTCGTTCTCGGGCTTGAGCATCAGCTTTGACAGCGGCCTCATCGGCAGCGTCGACAAGGTGATCGTGCTCAGCTCGGCCGGCACCAACGCCAGCGGCTTCGACGCAGCGTTGGGTGATATCGAGTTGCGCTTGCGCGGCACGGTGGTCGCCATCCCCGAGCCCGGCACCTACTTGATGTTGATAGCAGGGCTGTTGGTGTTGGTCAGCGTGCGTCGCTTCCAAGGTGCGCGCTAAGGCCGGTTAGCGCTGCGCGAGCCCAGCCACTGACATGCTGACGATCCTTCAGGCGAGGTTGCTCACCCTTTTGGGCAGCCTCGCACTGGCCTTGGTGCTGGTCAATGGCACCTTGTTCGTCATGAATCGTGATGCGCAGAGCGACGTCAACAGCCGTCAACAGTTCCTGCAGCAGACCGTTCAGCTCGAACGCTTGTACCGCGACATCGTCAAGGCCCTGGCCGAGTTGGCTGTCAAGGGCGGCGACAACCAAATCCTGCAGATGCTCACGGCGCAAGGCATCAACGTGTCAGTCAACGCACCAGCCACCAACACGGCCGCGCCAGCCCCGTCGCGCCAACCGGTTCGGCCCTGACCCGCATCGGGTCTCAATCACTGCGTGGAAAACAACCCAGTCAAATCAAGAACACCCGTCGGCTCGATATATGCGCCGATGTTGCTGTTGACCCTCGCGTTGCTGGGCTGGCTTTCGTTCCAGACTTGGCAACTGTTCGCTGAGCAGCAGCAGCTCAAGTCGCTGCGCGCGGAACAGGATGCCCCGCTGGAGAAAGCCACCAAGCTGCGTGCGTCGCTCGATGCCGTGGCCGCAGGCACCGCCAGGTTGGCCAATGACGGCAACACCAACGCGCGCGTGATCGTCGAGGAGTTGCGCAAGCGCGGCATCACCATCAACCCGAACGGGTCTGCGAAGTAGCGCCTACCCTTGGTACCACCGCATTCCCGCGCCGCGGCACAGTCGATTTGCCTACGGGACAAGTCTGCGCTCAATGCGCAATGACCGGCGCAGCATCTACCGGTACCAGCACACCTTTTTCGAGTTGAACAACGCGGGCCGCGCGCGCCGCGGCTTTCGGGTCGTGCGTGACCATGACAATCGTCGTGCCCAGCTCGCGGTGCAACTCGTCGAGCAGGTCCAGCACCTCGCCGGCGGTCACTCGGTCCAGATCGCCCGTGGGCTCGTCGGCGACGATCAAGGTCGGGTCGGTGACAAAGGCACGCGCGATCGCAACGCGTTGCTGCTGCCCACCCGACAGCTCGTTGGGGTAGTGGTCCATGCGGTCACTCAGGCGTACCATGGTGAGCGCCGCTTCGACATGCTCGCGCCGCTGGCTGCCAGACAGGCCGGTCAACAACAGCGGCAGCTCGACGTTCTCGAACGCGGTAAGCACGGGCAGTAGGTTGTAGAACTGAAAAACAAAGCCGACATTGGCCGCGCGCCAATCAGCCAGCTCGCCCTCGCTCAAGCCCGAGATGTCTACACCGTCTATTTCTATGCTGCCTGCGCTAGGCTTGTCGATGCCTGCGATGAGGTTGAGCAGCGTACTCTTGCCCGAACCACTGGGCCCCATCAGCGCCACGAAATCGGCGCGCGGCACGTCCAGGTCTACCCCCTCCAGCACGGGGAGAACCTGCTCGCCGCGAACGTAATGCTTGCTCAGGCCGCGGACTCGGATCAGTGCATCCACAGTCACTTCGCCGCCACGGCAACCTTGACCCCAGGTTGCACGTTGTCACTCGGCGCGAGCACCAACTTTTCACCTGACTTGAGCGCGCCGCTGACTTCAACGCTGTCGCCCAGCTTGCGGCCTGGCGTCACAGGGACCACTTCGACAGTGTCATCGCGAATGCGTAGCACCACACGCTTACCGCTGCGCTCGACAATCGCCTTGGGGTTGACCGCGAGCACAGGTTTTTGGTCGGCATCGGTCGCCGGCTGCGACAAGATGGTCACCTTCGCGCTCATCTCGGGCAGGATGCGTGGGTCCAGCGTCTCGAAGCGAATCTTGGTCATCACCGTCGCCTTGGCGCGGTCCACGGTGGGCACGATGCCGACCACCGAACCGCGAAAGCGCGCGTTTGGCAGGGCGTCGAGCGTGATCTCTACCGGCGCGCCGGTTTTGGCATGGGCAAGGTTGCTCTCTGACACATCGGCTTCGACTTCGAGCGTGCTCATGTCGGCCATCGTCACCACAGCGCCCTGGCTACCGGCAGCGCTGGAAAATGGCGTGATGATGTCGCCGACGTTGGCGTTTTTCACCAGCACCACACCGTCGAAGGGCGCGCGGATCAGCG
>JAOTTZ010000233.1 GCA_029864165.1 Burkholderiaceae bacterium | reverse complement strand
ACAAGCTGGGGGTGCCGCCCCCTATGAAGATGCTGTGGATGCGCCGGCCCCAGATCAGCGGCAACGCCGCTTCGAGGTCGCAGCGCAGAGCGGTCCGGTAGCGATCCTCAGGCGGAGCATCACCCCCGTTTTGCGAACCACGCCAGGCGTGGGAATTGAAGTCGCAGTATGGGCATTTCTTGAGACACCAGGGCAGGTGCACGTAAATCGACAACGGCGGCAGCGCGCCCAGGTTCAGCGTACCGGGACGCAGATAACGCGCTACGCTCGTTGTATCAACCACACCCCCAAACCTCACGCATCAAGCTCAGCATCTGACGCGACGCGGCGGCACGGTGGCTGAACTTGTTCTTGACCTCTGCGCCGAGCTCGGCCACGCTCAGGCCCAACGCCTCGATAAATACAAGCGGGTCGTAGCCAAAGCCACCTTGACCACGGGGTTCACGCAACACAACGCCTGGCCAGCGACCGAACGTGATCAACGGTTCCGGATCTTCCGGCGCGCGCAAAGCGACCAGCACGCTCACGAAGTGAGCGCGGCGGTCGGTGCTTTGGCTCAGGTGCTCTAGCAACACCTTGTTGTTGTTCGCATCGCTCTTGTCATGTCCAAACAGCGTCGCAAAACGCGCCGACATCACTCCCGGCGAGCCGCCGAGCGCGTCCACGCACAGCCCGGAATCGTCCGCTATCGCGGCAAAACCGGTTGCGTGCGCGGCATGACGCGCCTTGGCCAGCGCGTTCTCAACAAACGTGGGGTGCGGCTCATCGGCATCGCTCAGACCCAACGCTGACTGCGGCAACAGATCGATACCCAGCGGCGCGAACAGCGTGGACAGTTCGGTCAGCTTATGGGCGTTATTCGACGCCAGCACCAATTTCATAGTGCGAGCACCGCCTTTTGTGCCACGATCAGATCACGTACACCCTGGTCTGCCAGCAGCATCATGGCGTTCATGTCGTCGCGCGAAAAAGCCGCCCCCTCGGCGGTTCCCTGCAACTCGACGTACCTCCCCGCCTCGGTCATCACCACGTTCATGTCGGTACCGCAGGCAGCGTCCTCACGGTAATCCAGATCCAGCATTGGCGTGCCTCGAACGATGCCCACCGAAACCGCGGCCACGAACTCGCGGATCGGCCATGCGGTCAGCTTACCTTCTCGACGCAACCAACTGAAGGCGTCGTGTGCCGCCACGAACGCGCCGGTGATCGCCGCGGTCCGAGTGCCCCCGTCGGCCTGAATCACGTCGCAGTCGAGAGAGATGGTGCGCTCCCCCAGCGCCCTCAAGTCGATCACGCAGCGCAACGAACGTCCGATCAGCCGCTGTATTTCTTGCGTTCTACCGCTTTGCTTACCACGCGCGGCCTCACGATCGTTGCGCGTGTGGGTGGCGCGTGGCAGCATTCCATATTCAGCCGTTACCCAGCCCTCGTCGGTACCGCGTTTGTGCGGTGGAACCTTTGCTTCGACCGAAGCCGTACAAACAATCTTGGTATCACCGAACTCAACCAGCACTGAACCTTCGGCGTGCATGGTGTAGTGGCGGGTGATTTTCACCGGCCGCAAGCTATCGGTTGCACGGGATCGCGCACGCTCGAAATCCATGGTGTGCCCCTTCAAACTCTCTTGCTTTGAGCCGACTTTTGGATGGCGTCGTTGATCTCCTTGATGGCTTGTTCGATCTCGGCCTCGTCGAGCGCATCAGACATCTCGTCGCCGAGCATGCTGGCCTGGATGGTGGAAGCAAACACACCACCACCCAAAGACTGTGTGGAGACACCGCCGCCGTACCCAGTTCTTTCAGCCGACTCCCACTCCACCGCAAGCACTGTCACGTTGTCGCACTTCGGGCCGCCGGTGCGCAATGCGCGCTCGACCAGCTCGGGGACCGCGTCAGAAATCGGGTGCTCGGCCAGCTGTTCAACGACCGTTTCGTCGCTGACGTTATCCCATAGCCCGTCTGAACACAACAAGATGCAGTCGCCGCTCTGCAGCAGCACGGGTCCGACAGTATCGATCACCGGCTTGCCGGGGCTGCCCAGGCAGGTAAACAGCACATTGCGGTTGAAGCGCTCACCGTTTTGCGCCAGATCGCCCTGAGCCTCTTGCAACTCGCTGTAGGAATGGTCGCGTGTCCTCGCGACCAACTTGTCGCCACGCACGAGGTACAGACGCGAGTCACCGCAATGCGCCCAATACGCTTCATTGCCCTGAAGCAGGCAGGCTACGACAGTCGTGCGCGGCGTGTCGATCAGCGCCTTTTGTGTCGCATAGCGTAGCAACTGGTGGTGTCCGGTGATCAGGGTGTCGGTCAGGAAGCGCTTGGGATCTTTCAACGCGGTCTTCGCGTTGCGCTGGAACAGCGCAGCCAAGGTCTGCAAAGCAAGCTGCGAAGCCACTTCGCCTTCTGGATGACCGCCCATTCCGTCGGCAAGCGCGAACAAGCCCGAGTCTCTCGTATAGCAGTAGCCCATACGGTCCTCGTTCTTTTCACGGCCCCCTTTGCGGCTGATTTGGTAGACGGAAAACTTCATGGTGTCTAACTGCCCCGCGCTTGCGCATGTAGTCAAGCCTTGACCCCAGTGGTCAGGTTTTCGAGTTGTAGCTTCAGCCGCTCACTGAAACTGAGTTTCGTGTAACGACGCTCGGTCTCGCGGGCCAGTTCCTTTTGCAGCGCAAACACGCTTTGCGGGCGTGACAGCGCGTCCATCGACATGCACCACTCCGCGACCTCAATCAAGTTATCCGAGTACACATTGCGCAGACGCGACAAACTCAAAGCCAGGCGGTCTTTTTCGTTTCGCTGCGGAGCATCGTTGGGAGGGTATCCCTGCATGCAAGCGTAAATGCAACCCCCAATGGCGTAGATATCCGTCCACGGCCCGAGCGTGCCATCGCGGCGGTACATCTCCGGCGCCGCGAACCCGGGTGTGTACATGGGGCGAATGAAATTACCTTCCTTGCTCAGTACTTCGCGGGCAGCGCCAAAGTCGAGCAATACCGCCTTGTTGTCGTTGACGATGAAGATGTTCGCCGGCTTGATATCGAGATGCAGCATTTTGTGCTGGTGCACGATACGCAAACCGCGCAAAATTTCATCGAAGAGCGAACGGATCGTCGATTCACGGAACACCTTGTCGCGCTTCAAATCGCGTGCGGTAACAATGAAGTCTTGCAAGGTATCGCCTTGCAAGTAGTTCATGACCATGTAGACCGTTTCGTTCTCGCGGAAGAAGTTGAGCACCGAGACCACGCTCGAGTGCGATATTTGCGCCAATGAACGCCCTTCCTCGAAAAAGCTCTTCAAGCCAAGGCGGTAAAGCGGCTGCTTCTCGGGTATGACCCGCGGCGTCAGCTCGCCCGGCGCACGCTCGGCCAGAGACGAGGGAAGGTACTCTTTGATTGCCACCATGTGGCGCGACGAATCTTCGGCGAGGTAGACCACACCGAACCCGCCAGCGGCAAGTTTCTTGACAATTTGATACCCGCCAACCACGGTGCCAGCGGGCAGCGGGGCAGGTTTTGGCTTTGACATAATTGACTTTTACTTGTTGGAAAGCTCTATGGCAGTCTACAGCATGACCGGCTATTCAAGCGCAAGTTGGAGCGCGATGGCCATGCCCTCAAAGTCCACCGAGCCAGACAGCATGACAGCCGCCGAAGGCTCGCGCGCTCACCCTGGCGTCACGGTAGAGCTGCGCTCCGTCAACGGACGTTTCCTTGACCTTGGCCTGCGGCTGCCCGACGAGTTGCGCCCGCTGGAGCCGGCGCTGCGCGACTTGCTCAGCGCCGCGTTCAAGCGCGGCAAGATCGAGTTGCGCATGAGCACACATCGCGGCGGCGAGGACGACTGGCCAAAACCACAGCCTGAGCAGTTGGGCCGCCTGGCAAGGCTTGAAGATTCGGTGCGTAATTGGCTGCCCCAGGCACAAAGACTATCGGTGCGGGAAGTATTGGATTGGTGTAAAGGCAACGCAACGGCCGAGCGCATGGATGAAGTTGCGTTGGAGGCGGCACGCCGCTGCGTCGCCGGCCTGCGCGAAGCGCGAGAAAACGAAGGCGCGCGCTTGGTCGCCGTGTTGCTGGAGAGGGTTCATCGGCTGGCTGAATTGGCAGCGCAAGTTGAGCCGCTCGTACCCGCGGT
>JAOTTZ010000232.1 GCA_029864165.1 Burkholderiaceae bacterium | reverse complement strand
TGGCCTGCAATTGAGCGCGTAACGCCTCGCGCTGGAAGTCCGCTCGGGCGATCAACAATTCACGCCGAAGCGCCAACAATACCCGCTGCCTACCAGCCATCATCACAAGCTCCGTTGCTGACCATCGCGTGGACGCAACGCCTCGACGTCGCGACCCAGCTCGGTCAAGGTTGCCGCCAGAAAACGAGGCTTGCTGGCAGCCTTCACGCGCCAACACCAACCGCTGAACAAACCAATACCTAGAAACCCTGCCGATAACAACCCGAGCGTCAGCAGCCGGTGGCTGTCCCAGAACAGCACCACCAGGAATGCCGCTGTCAGCATCAGCCCGAGCGCAAGAAAAAATAGCGCCACACAAGCCATCAGCAGCAAGTCGGCCAGACGCAGCCGTTCCTCCTCGACCTCGGTGGTGATCAGTTCCAGCCGCGTCGCGCCTACCTCCAGCAAAGCCTGCAAGGCGCTGCGAATGGTCGCAAACATAACAGCGTCTTCCGGTGCTCGCCTCAGCGCCGCGAGATCAGCATACCCAGCAAGAACCCGAGCGCAGCGCCGACGCCGATAGCCGCGTACGGATGCTCGTGTACGGCGTGGTCGGTGGCGCGTGCCGCTTGCTTGGCCCGGTGCACCGCATTCTCGCCCAGGCGATCAAGCTCAGTGCGCGCCAGCTTGAGTTGGTTCTCGAACTTCTGGCGTGCCAGTTTGAACTCCTCGCTGCCGGCATTGCCAGCTTTCTTCAGCAAATCTTCCGCCTCGCCGACGACATGCCTCAGGCTGTCGACCAGCCGCTCGCGATTGCCATGTTCTGCGCTTACTTCAGTGTTCATATCAGTGTTCATATTCCTTCTCCGTTAACGTTGATTGAGGTAACCATCGTACAACGATGGCGGGGCGGGGTCAGTTCAAGCTATTTACCAAGTGTTTGCTTTGCAGCGCCAACGCGCCGACGCCTATGAGCAGCGCGGCAAGACCCACCCATACGCCGAGCCAAGGCACCCAGCCCAGCAATGCGATGACGGCTACGCCAAGCATAGCAGCACCCACGCGCCACGCGAGGCGCCCCGCCTGGTCGGCCTTGAAGCGCTGCAGCCCCCAGTCGCCCAGGCAAATACCAGCGCTGACGTAGCCGACGGGTAGCAGCGCCAAGTACAAAGCAATCGCCAACAGGCCCAGCGGTATGCCTATCACGCTGACCAAGAGCATGAGCGCAACGACGGGCACGCACACCAGCAGCACGAACCCGATCAGCAGGCTCATACCCCAACGCGCGCGCAGGGTCTCGGCCACGCCACCGAAAAAGCGTGGCAGCACCCCCAGCAACACACCGGCCAGCAGCGTCAACCCCAGCGCCCAAAGCCCAGCGCCAACGCGAGATGGCTTGAATCGCACGTCCCTGGTTTTACCGGATGCACGCGCGCGCGGCGCAAGGCGCTCGACGCCACCCAGCACTTGCGCCGCGGCGTCTTGTGTGATCTCTTTGCCGCTGCGGTAGCGCAGCGTGCCGGCTATGCGCGCATTGGGCCCCAACTCGACGCGACCGGACGCAGCGTCTACGTCACCCGACACGGCCGAGTCGATGTAAATGCGCCCTCCCGCTGCTTGAACATAGCCCGCCACCGGACCGAGCAATTTCAGTTGCCCACCAGCCGCACTGACGTTGCCTAAAATCTGCGCTCTTGGCCCGATTTCGACCTCGCCACCGGCGACGCGCACATTGCGGCCGACCTTGCTGCTGATCGTCACTTGCCCGCCCGCCGCATAGACCGACTGCGCGACATCGGCGCCTATGCGCAGCTTGCCCCCCATGGCTACGATGTCGCCGCCGACGTCAGCATCGATGTCGATACTGCCGCCGCTGGTGAACAAGTCGCCGGCCACGGGCTGGTTGACCGTGACCGTTTCCCCGGCGATGAATTGATCGGCACCCGCCTGGTGTGCAACGACCGGTTTGCGGTCATCGTCATCATCCGCCCAGACCCCAAACGCCATGCCGAGGCTGAGCGCCACGGCGAAGATTTGCTTACCCACCATAGACTCCTGTCGAAAAATAGTCGCGGGCACGCCGCCCACGGTCGAACTTTAACGACCGGGCTGGCCTGCTGAATTGAGACTGCGCAACGAATCGGTTGGATGTGGGCCGTTCCATGTTCGGATTCAAGAGGGTAGATTTCACCCGTGCGCCGTAGCGTACTCGTACGCGACCAAGGTGGGCTGACCACGCCAGTACGCGTAGGGCCCACCGGGCAACAGCCACTCGGCAACAGCATGGCTGGGAACCTTCACGCCGTGCTGGGTTTCAAAATTGAAGTTGCGCCCTTGCCACTGGCGCGGTCTGGGAAGAGTTTTGCCATCGTCGAACCAGCGGTCGGGCACTGCAATGGTGTGGATCAAATTGTCGCTGCCAAAGCCGAATTCGACCGACGCTGTGACCGGCCCACCGCGCAGTGTGGCGCGGGCGTGGGTGTCGTCTATCGGCGTCCAACTGACACCTTGGTTGGGCAGCAGCGCGGTAGGCAGCCAGGTGGCTTCGGCCATGTAGCGCTGTAGCGCGGCCGCGGCGCTCATGGGCGAACTGCGCGCTTCGGCGGTGGGAACAAGGCCAAAAATCGCCGCGCGCATCGAACCCTCACTGTCGACAAAAGCATCGCGCACGCGCACCGTCATGCCGGGGACCATCGTCATTCGCGCGTCCCACACAAAGCCGGGAGCGCGTGGCACGACCTCCTGCACGGCGGTAAGTGGCACCCACTTGTCAGTGCCCGGTTTGCCCAGATTAAACTCGCCGACCCAATGGATGCGTGCACGCGTGATGATGGGCTGGCCGTCGCTCAGCACTGCGCGAAAGTAACGCGCCGCGGGCGCGGGCAAACAGGCGAGCTCGGCCGGCGTATAAACGAGCGCTGGCGACGGCGTAGCGCTAGAGCGCAAGCGCTTGATCGCATCGGCCGTGGTCGCGTCCCAGCGCCGCTGTGCGTACCATAGCAACACAACGGCGGTAATTGTGACGACCGCGAGCGCCGTCAAAATGGTTTTGAATGCCAATGTGAACCCCCGCCTAGCGCGCGCACTTGCGCCGGCCCACAACTTTCGCTGCTGATGGAAAACCTGCATTGACGTAGCGCAAGCGCGCTGAAGACCGGCGCTGTCAGGCTGTGAACTACCAACATTTTCGAAACCTATTTTCCTGCTAGACCGTTAACCCAGGAGCGCCACCGCATGGAGTTCAAGGACTACTACCAGACGCTCAAAGTCGGCAAAACAGCCACGGCCGACGAAGTCAAGAAGGCGTACCGCAAGCTGGCCCGCAAGCACCACCCCGACCTCAGCCAGGAGTCTGACGCGGCGCAGCGCATGTCGCAGATCAACGAAGCCTATGCCGTGCTCTCCGACCCGGAAAAGCGTGCCGCTTACGACGCTTTGGGCCAGCGCCATGCAAGCGGACAAGACTTTCAGCCGCCGCCGGGTTGGGACGAGGGCTTCGAATTTTCCGGCGCTGGCGGCGGCGGCGGCGGTGGTGGTGGTGGTGGTGGTGGTGGTGGTGAGGAGTTCAGCGATTTCTTCGCCAGCTTGTTCGGCGGCACCGGCCGTGCAGCACGCGGTGCGCGTGCGGGGCACGCGGGGCGCGCGGGGCGCGCAGCGCAGATGCGCGGCGAAGACCATCACGCCAAGGTCGCCGTTGACCTGGCCGACGCTTATCACGGCGCCACGCGCACGATCACGCTGCGCGGGGCCCGGCTCGATGCTTCCGGGCACGTCGTGACCGACGAGCGCACGCTACAGGTGCAAATTCCCAAGGGCGTTAAGGAAGGCCAGCACATTCGCTTGACCGGTCAAGGCAGCCAAGGGTATGGCGGTGGCCCGCCCGGCGACCTTTACCTAGAAGTGCACTTCACCGCTGACCCGCGCTACCGCGTCCAGGGTCGCGACGTGACCGAGACCGTGCCGGTCGCGCCTTGGGAGGCAGCGCTGGGCGCAAGCATCGAAGTGCCCACACCGTCGGGCCGGGTGCAAGTCAATGTGCCGGCTGGTTCCCAAAACGGACGCCAACTGCGTCTCAAAGGCCGCGGCATTCCCGGCCAGCCCGCCGGCGATTTGTATTTGGTCTTGGAGTTGGTGCTGCCGCCGGCAAACACCGACAAGGCCCGTGAACTG
>JAOTTZ010000007.1 GCA_029864165.1 Burkholderiaceae bacterium | reverse complement strand
CGGTAAAACACCGGGCCGCCGGAGTCGAGCTTGATGCAAAGGGCAATCAGCAGCATCAGTGGCGCCAGCAGCAGCAGGGCAAGACTGGCGAGGCACAAGTCAAAGATGCGCTTGGCCATACAAGGCTCATGGGCGCAGGATGCCACGCACCGCATTGCACACGCGCTGTGCGTCGGCGTCACTCATGCGCGTGTAAAGCGGCAGGCTCACCATTTGCTCATAAACGCGCTGGCTGTGCGGGAAACGCTCAGGCGTGAGGCCATAGCGGTCGCGCCAGTATGGTTGCAAGTGCAACGGTATGTAGTGCACGCTGCAGCCGATACCAGCCTCGAACATCAACTCGATGAAGCGGTCGCGTGACACGGGTGCACCGGCGCTCAAGCGGACGACATAAAGATGCCACGCGTGCGTCTCACCCGCTGCGGGCTTGGGTGGTAGCAGCAAAGGCAAGCCGGTAAGTTGTTCGTCGAATTGCGCCGCGAGTTCGACACGGCGCCTCAGCAAATTCGGCAATCGCTTGAGTTGGTGCAGGCCAATCGCAGCAGCAATATCGGTCAGGTTGTACTTGAAGCCTGGTGCCACAACTTCGTAATACCAACTGGGTACGTTGGCGGTGAAGCGATAGAACGCGTCTCGGTTTATACCGTGCAGGCGCATCACGCGCGCGCGTGCAGCTAGTTCTGGATTGCGCGTGACAAGCATGCCGCCCTCACCGGTGGTGATGGTCTTGTTGGCGTAGAAGCTGAAAACAGCGGCGTCCGAGGCAAGCGTCCCGATCAACCGGCCGCCGCAAGTCGCGGGCAATGCGTGTGCAGCATCTTCCACCACCTTGAGTTTGTAGCGCTTTGCGATATCCAAAATGGCCGCCATGTCCGCCGCAAGGCCGGCGTAATGCACCGCAACGATGGCGCGCGTCGCGGGTGTGACGGCCGCCTCGACGGCTCGCGGATCGATGTTCAGGGTGGCGGGGTCTATGTCCACCAGCACCGCGTCGGCACCCAGATAGCGCACCACTTCGGCCGTCGCGGTGAATGTGTGCGTGGTGGTGATGACCTCGTCGCCCGGGCCTATGCCGAGCGCTTCCAGCGCCAGATGCAAACCCGCGGTGGCGGAATTGACGGCGACGGCTTCGAGCGCTTGGTCACCGAGGTATGCGACAAAGTCCCGCTCGAAGCGCTTGGCTTTCGGACCGGTGGTCACCCAGCCCGAGCGCAGCGTATCCACCACTTCGGCGATCTCTTCCTCACCAATGTCAGGCAAGGCAAAGGGAAGGAATGCGGCGGTCACGGCTTTCGAATCCAGCACAGTATGTGGGTACGCAGCACAGGCAGGGCGTTAAATACAGTGTAGAGCGCAGGGTGCAGTCTGGTGACCGCACGCGCGATCGGTGGCGCAAGGGTCAGCCGGCGGTGTGTGATGTGGCCAGCCGGGAACAGCGCCCGAACACGTGCCAGCGGTACACCGCGCACATCGGGGTTGCGTGGGTTGTCGACGGTGAAGTCGTACCACAGTACCGTGCCGCCAGGCTTGAGCCAGCGCCACATCGTGTCGGCCAGTTGCTGCTGGAACGCATCGTCCAGCAACGAAGAGAACACCGTTGATGCCAACACGATGTCGAGTGACCGCCCAGCAACCTGCAGTTGCACGGCATTGCCCTCATGCAAGGTCACAGCGGTTGGAAGCGCGCGACGGGCCAGTGCGAAGCGCTCCGGGAGCAGCTCCACACCGCTCAAGTTCTCGGGCGCGAATCCCATGCGTAACAACTCGAGAAGATTCCCCCCCGCGCCGCACCCCACCTCGAGCAACCGAGTTTGGGTAAAGCTATTGAATCCGTGGGCCGCAAACAGCTTTAGCATGGCGCGCTGGCGCTCAAACACACTGTGCCAGACGTCGGGTTTCAACAGGCTGTAGCGATCAGGCTCAATGCTGTCCACGCGACGCAGGTACCGTGCCCTTACTTCATCGGGTTCTGAGTGAGTCATTCAGCGTGTCAGTTTGCTTGCCTGTTGAGGCGATCGCATGAATACCAGGAAATCTGCCACGCCTCGCAGGAAGCCCCAGCCGTAGCCGAAATGGTAGGCCGCGAAAACCACCGGCATGACCGGCAAGTACTTCCAATTCTCGCGGTGCCGACAGGTGACGACACTGGCACCCAGGTTTGCCAGCACGTACAGGCCCAGCAGCACGCCAAGGGCGGTACGCGCCCAAGCCCAGAACGACGCCAACGGGGTGAGCAAGATCAGGCAAGCGACAAAACTCCCCGGAACAAGGTGGCGAACAGATGCCGGCAGCCTATGCTTTTGGATGACCCGCACCTTCCAGTAGCCGTATTGAGCGTACTGCCGGAACAGCGCCGCGAGCGAAGCGCGCGGCACGTACCAAGAGCGGATCTTCGGTGTCTGCCAGATTCGCCCGCCAGAGCGCACCAGCCTGAGGTTGAGTTCATCGTCCTGGTTGCGTACCAGCTCCTCATCGAAAAAGCCAAGATCGACCAGGGTCTGTTTACGCCAACAACCGTAAGTGACGGTGTCGACCCAGCCTTCATAAGCTGGGTCATGGAACCGAGCCCCGCCGACCGAAAACGCAGAGTGGTAGGCTAGCGCATTGGCTTCCTGTATGAAGCCACTGGCCTGCGTCAGCGCTGGGCCGCCGACGTTTTGCGCCTCACTGGCGGCGAGAGCATCGAGACAGCAGGCTACGTAATCCGGCGCATAGCAGGCGTGCCCGTCCATACGCACAATGACCTCGCCCCGCGCAGCGTGGATCGCAAGGTTCAGCCCGGTTGAAACGATCTGGCGCGGGTTGTCGATGACTCGCAAGTTTTGACTGGCCGCCGCCATGCGATCAAGGATTTTCCGAGTGCCGTCATTGCTGCGGCCGTCGGCAACGATGATCTCAAAGCCGCCCCCCACACCCTGCTGGGCAAGCATCGACGCGAGCGCGACTTCCACGTGACACTCCTCGTTGCGGCAAGGAACGATGATGCTTGTCTTCGGTGTTTGCATGGGTCGTACTGTGACATCAGGTCACCGGCGTGTCGGGAAAGTCAATCGCATCGAGCAGAGCGCGAGCGCGTCTGGGAGTTTGCTCCCAAAACCGGGTGGCCTCGACCTGGCGCACGAGATCATCTGCGAAGCGCTGGCGGATCAGTTTGGCCGGTACTCCGGCGACGATGCTATACGGTGCCACATCGGCGAGGACGACAGCACCCGCACCGATCACCGCGCCCCGGCCGACCTTTACCCCTTGGCGAATCACAGCATTCGAGCCTACCCAAACATCGTCCTCAATTTCCGTCGTCCGGCCGTGGATGTTCTTCGCGCTGATGCGCGGCGACGTGCTACCCCACCACCACGAATGCTCCATGCCACCAACTTTGGCACCCGCTGCGATGGAGCAGTAATTACCAACGCGGGTGGTGTTCAGGTGAACGCTGGCGCCAAGGTAGGTATAGGGCCCCACGACAGTGTCTACTAAAACGCAGCCCAACTCGATGCGGCTGTTCAGCGCAACGCGACAGCGTCTTGACATATACCTCGGTTGACGAAGCAACCGGGCGGCGAGAAAGTATATTGTCGTCAACAATGATCGCATTGTCGATCCAGGCTGCGCCGCTTATTCCAGCAGGTCCCAGGTCACTGGGGTGCCCGGCGCGGCGTCACGGCGTATATGCCGCCCCAGTACCTGCTCGTGGAACTTCGGCGGCAAGCCAAACCCAGGGCGAACGATGCGCGTGTTATCGAGCGTTAACGGCTCCCCCTTGCGCGTCTCGCGCGACACATAGATCGAACGGCGAAAGGCTCGCGAACGCTCTTCGGCCGCCGTGCCACCGTAGGTGATTCGCCCTAATCCCAGCCAAGCACGCTCCGTCTCCAGGCGCAGCAGCGCAAATTCCTCGGGTTCTAGAGAAAACGACGCATCGACGCCGCCGTCCGCGCGGAGCAGCGTGAAGTGCTTCTCTATCATCACCGCCCCCAGAGCAACCGAGGCAACCGCCACCCCGCAACCCATCGTGTGGTCGGACAAGCCCACTTCACAGCCGAAAGTCTCACGCATGTTCGCAATAGTGCGAAGGTTGGTGTCTTCCGGCGTAGCCGGGTAAGTGCTGGTGCACTTGAGCAGGATCACGTCCTTGCACCCGGCACCGCGCGCAGTGCGCACCGCCTCGTCGATCTCGGCTGCGCTGGCCATGCCGGTGGAGATAATGATAGGCTTGCCGGCGTTAGCCACCTTGCGGATCAGCGGCAGATCGGTGCATTCGAACGACGCAATTTTATACGCGGGCACGTTCAACGATTGCAGAAAATCAACAGCCGTTTCGTCGAACGGCGAGCTGAAGCAATGCATGCCATGGCTGGCCGCGCGCGCCATGATCGGAGCGTGCCACTCCCACGGTGTCTGTGCCTCCTTGTAAAGCTCGTGCAGCTGGCGGCCCGCCCATGGGCTGGCGGCATCTTCGATCACGAAGCCCGGCGTCCGCAAGTCAAGCGTCATCGTGTCGGCCGTGAAGGTTTGCAGCTTGATGGCATCAGCGCCCGCCATGGCCGCGGCGTCGACGATGGCCAGCGCACGTTGAAGCGATTGTTTGTGGTTGCCCGACATCTCTGCGATCAGGTAGGGCTTGGACCCAAGGCCTACCTCGCGTTCAGCGATCTTCACGGGGCTCCTCCGTTGCTATTGTGCTCGCTCAAGCGACGACGTTCCATATCCAATACCCTTCGGTCGGTTCGAACCCGACGCTGGTAAATGCCTTGCGCGACACCGCATTGCTGGGCAGAATGTGGGCGACCAAGCGCTTGATCGCCGGCGTAGGGTTGTCCCGTGCCCAGCGCTGCGCCGCCCGCAACATGGCCTGCCCCAGCCCAAGGCCTGTAAAGGCTGGGTCAAGGTAGACCGATATCTCCGCATCCTCGCCATCCAAGTCCAGCCGCAATACACCGACGTCGTATGGACCCAGGTCGGCGACGAATAGTACATGCTGGCGATCTGCCAACATACTTTGCCACCAGTTCCGGTGCTCTTCGAGCGTGAGTTCGCGCGAATCGCGCGAAAACCGGCGTGTGCTCGGATGGTTGCGCCATGCAAACGTCCGCACCGCATCGCTCGGCAACGCCCGCCTCAGCTTCAGCGAACCTGCCGCGAGCGCGAACGCGACTCTGCGCGCGCCCAGTCCGTCGACCAGCGCGCGCGCGCACCGGGCCAGATTGCGCCGGCGAGCAGGATGGTTCAATAATGCAGACACCGCGAGGCCAATGACTTCGGGGCTGTATTCTTCTCCGTCCTTGTACTCAAGCGTGGCGACGGCGCCTAAGTCTGCGAGCGCCGGTATCACAGCCCTTTGATTGGCCGCAGCTGTCAGCGTCAGCGTAGGGGCGCCAGCGCAGCAACGTTCCCAAGTGGCGCCGCCACCGGCGCCTATCTGTAGGTCGTGGCGCGTAAAAAAACCAGAGAGATCGGGAAGGTCGCATACCACCGTAGTGTCTGGCCAGCGGCACGCGAGGCCGGCCAGAAACGCAAGGTGAGGGTACGCCGGTGTGGCCGCGATCTCAATGGGGCCGGTGAAGCCGGCATACTCACGGCACGCTTGCAAAGCGAGCGTGCTGAGGTTGGCAGCGTCCACTCCGCCCATGAAGATTCCGATACTGTTCACTGTATCGTCGACGCGCAGCGGCTGGAGGGTAGAGTAGGAGGGACCCAACAACGCGAAACGCGGGCCACCCAAGACAGTGGTATGCGGTCCAATCCAGGTCCGGTATTTCTCGTGATGATCCCGGCTGAGATTGTGATCGATGAGGTACTGAACCTCTAAGGATCGGTCGGCCAGGTCGTCGATGGCCGCAATTCGCGCGCCTAGTTGGTCCGCCACGTGTCGATGCCAACGGGCGTCGAACGCGTAGTGGTCCACCACCACGCAGTCAGGTTCCCAGGCTAGCAGCGCATCGGTGGTCTGCGCTGCGTCCTGCCGCCAATCGACGCCGGCCCAGGTGGCGTGGGGCACCTTGTCATGTGAAGCAAAGGTGCTTGTCGGCGCCGAAAGCAGGTGTGAATCGACGCCCGCCATGCATGCCATGGCGCTCATGTCCAACCCCAGGCGACGTGTCACCAGCCGCACCTCGGCGCCGATTTCGCGCAAAGCGGCGGCCAGCGAAAGACATCGTCTTACGTGACCGGTTCCGCAAAGGGTTGACGCGTCGGCGCGCAGTGCGATGCGCAAAGTAGTTGCGTTCACACTGCGACGAAGTTCATGCGCACTGGGATCCCAGCGGCGTGCAGTGCGTGCTTGGCTCCGGCAGGCGTTTGCTCGGTGAAATGAAAGATGCTTGCGGCGGCCACCGCGGAGGCACCAGCCTGTTTCACGACTTGCACCATGTCTTGGTAGCTGCTTGCGCCGCCGGATGCGATGACCGGGATACGGACTGCTTGAGCAACACGCTCAACGAGATTTAGATCGTAGCCCTGCATCGTGCCGTCGCGATCAATCGACGTGAGGAGTATCTCGCCGGCGCCTCGCAAAGCCAGCTCGCGTGCCCAGATCGCCGGGTCTCGTCCGGTGTCGCGAGTGCCGCAATGGCTATAGACGGAATACGCCCCGTCGTCATGTCGGCGCGCGTCTACGCTGGCCACAACGCACTGAGTGCCGAATTGCGCCGCGGCCTCATCGATCAGTTCGGGGCGCGCAAAGATAGCGCTGTTCATGCTGATCTTGTCAGCGCCGGCGCGCAATAAACCAACGATCTGCGGCAGCGATGTGATGCCGCCGCCGACGGTCAGGGGTACCGAACACTCGTCGGAAAAGTCGGCCACCGACTCATGATCGGGCGCGTCGCCCAGCTGCGATGCCATGATGTCGACAAGCACCAGCTCGTCGACGTCCCGTGCGTTGTATACCTTGAGGGTCGGCAGCACCGGGCCGACGCGGCGCCAGCTGTTGAACGCCACACCCTTGACCAATCCGAAGCTTTTCCACAGCAGCGTAGGAATGATGCGGACCTTCAGCACGGCGTGAAATCCAGGAAATTACGCAGCAGTTGTCGCCCGGCCTTAGAGCTCTTCTCAGGGTGAAACTGCGTGCCAAAGGTGTTCTGGCGCTGCACAGCGGCAACGACGGGGACACCGTAGTCGGTGGTTGCCACGACGTCGTTCGGCGAGTCGGCGATGAACGCAAAGCTGTGGACGAAATAGAAGTTCGAATGCAGCGGTATATGTTTGAACAAGTTCCCAGGGTGCTCAAACACAATGTCGTTCCAGCCGACATGCGGAATTTGTAATTCACAGCCGAGTAAATCGAGCCTGCGCACCCGACCAGGAACCAGGTCGAGACCCGGGTTTGCGCCGCCTTCCTCGCCGCTGGTCGCCAGCATTTGCATGCCTAGACAGATGCCCAACAGCGGCCTGCCGTCACTCACGAGTCTTTGCAGCGTTTCTATCCAGCCACCATCTTGCAGGCGCGACATGCCCTCGGAGAAAGCGCCAACACCTGGCAGGACGATCCGGTTGGCATCAAACAGCGCGGCCGGATGCTCGACGATTAACGCACGAGCACCCAAGTCTTCAAGCGCCCGGCGCACCGAGCCTAGGTTGCCCATGCCGTAGTTGACGATGGCGACGTTCATGGATTGTCGTAGTTCAGCTTCTCCAGATTGCCATGCTTGTCTTTCACCAGGGCGCCGGATGCGTCGCGCTTGAAGATCTTCTTGTTAGTGAACTTGTCGCAGATCTTGATGAACTCGTCAATCGTAAGATCCAGCGGTGTGAGAGTCTCGCCGATAGGTTTTCCGAGGTAGGTCCAGGGAAACTTGCCGTCACGCTCGCGCACGATCTCCAGCGCGTCTTGGCGCGACATGCGATCTCGGCGCAAATGCAGGCATGCGATATCAGTGGCGCGCGAAAAGCCGAACTTCAAAAACTTGAAGTAGTCGTGAATACCGGTTTGGTGGTTGTCCAGGTTTTCGTAGTTCACCATCGACCCTTCGACAGCGCGATCGAAAGTTGTAAGGCCCTTGGCTTGCGCAATGAGCGCGTTCGACAGGCCGTCCCACGGTAAGTAGTGGCCGAGAAACAGCCCCGTCACACCCACGCGCTGCAACTCGTCGTCGCTTGGGTATTGGTAAGGCAGCAGATGGCGCCGCTCGATACCGTAGGTCTCCGACAGGTCGTTCACGCGCAGGCCCAGCAGGCCGCCAAACTCCTCCAGCCAGCGGCGATTGAGGACGTTGTTTTCCGCGGCGGCGGCTGGTCCGCCATATTCGTGCTGCGAGTTTTCACCCCATACGATCAGCGGCACGTTGAACTGGACTGCGGCACGCACCGGGATGGTGAAAATACCCACGTGTTCGGGCCACGAGATATCGCCGACTTCGGTCAAGCCAATACGGTTGAGCTTGGCGCGCACCACGGGGTTCGGCGTGAACTCGACATGGTCGACGCCAAGGTGCTTGATGTTCTCGATGTTCTTGCGGCCGATCGCAGACAAATCGCAGGTCGTTGACGTCACGCACAGAGGGTTCAGCCCTAGTTGCAGCGTGCGCACCACCTGGTAGGTGCTGTCCTTGCCACCGCTAACGGGCACAACGCAGTCCCAGTTCACTCCGTCGCGCCGGTATTTTTGTAGCAGGCCTAACAGTTCTTCGCGCCGCTTGCCCCAGTCGACATGCTGGCGCTGCTCGAAAGCTCGACACGCGTTGCACACGCCCTCATCGTCAATGTGCAGGTCGGGCTTGGTATGCGGCATCACGCATCGGACGCAATACTTCAGCATGTCTAGGCCTTCTTTTCCATTAAAAACCACGCGATGTCGTCTTGCGGGAAAGCAGGATCGCGGCGGTAGGCGAAGCCATAGTCCACCAGTTGCAGGTCGGCGAAGGTGTCGAGCATCTCTCCGGCGAAGTCACGTTTGAACAAGCGGTCGGTATGGCCGCGGTACGGGATCGATGTTGGCGTAGGGTTGTAGTACTCGCACACTAGGACCCAACGCTGAGAGGCTTCGTAGAGTTTGTTGTAGGTCAGCGCAAGCATATTGGGGTTGATGTGAATCAATACTCCCTTGACGAACGCGAGGTCTACTTTCTCGGAGTTTGGGTAGTCGAAGATCGAGCCATGAAAGGTCTGTGTCGCGCCTAAGAATTCGGTGAGCTGTTTAGCCGCATCCGGATTGATTTCGACGCCTTTGAGGGCAAGTTCAGGGTAGAGCAGCTTCAACGCACGAAGATTCATGCCGATGTTGGCACCGAACTCTACGCACGACTCGACTCGGCCCGCTGCCTTGAGCGCGTGGGCAAAGAAGTGTAGATTCGATGCGAGCAGCTGGCTATTGGCGTTGCGCGCTATGTACTCGGTGCCGAAGTCACCCGCCCAGAACGCCTCCTGATCGGTCTTGAATGGCATCAGATTCCCTTGCTTGTTGGCACCACCGATTTTTGCTGAACGTGGCGGTTGATACGCACCCAACTGGGATTGTCCTGAAGAAGGCTCAACACATCGTTCATGTCGAAATCGGGCTTTCGCGGATAAAGCGTCGTTAGGATTTTCGCAACAAGTTCTAGGTCCTCCCTGGTATCCACTGTCCATCGGTGTTCGCTCAGATCCGGCTGCATGGTCAGCGATTTCAATCGGTACCGTTTGGGGCGCCAATATAGAAATGGCGTTACGTGCTCTCTTTCGGCTAAGTCGCGTGCCTCGGCATGAGCCTCGTCCAATGCCTTGCGCGACATCACTTCGACCGCCATGCCGTAAGGCCACGTCGGCTCGATCATGTTTGACAGGTAGTCATAGCTATCGCCCGACAGAAACATGGCGATTGCGTCTTCCACCAATGTAGGTTCGATAAGCGGGCAGTCTGAGGTAACGCGCACGACGGTTGAGGCGTTAAAGGTGCGCGCCGCATGAGCGTATCGAGACAGAACGTCTTCTTTGGAACCGCGTGTGCACTCAACACCCTCCGAATCGCAAAGGGCAACAATAGCATTGTCCGCCGGCAGGGTAGTCGTGGCGACGACAATGCGATCCACAGTCCTGCAGCGCCGCAGACGCTCGATCTGGTACGACAGCATTGGCCGCCCGGCTATCGGCGCCAGTACCTTGCCCGGTAGACGGGTCGATTCCATGCGTGCCTGGATAATGATCGTGGCCGTATTCAACACAGAACCGTGCGCAGTGTGTTCACGACGAATGATTGCTGCTCCGCGTTCATGGCAGGAAACAGGGGCAACGAGATCGCTCTTGCATAGTACCGTTCACTGGCCGGGAAGTCGCCGCGCTTGAATCCCAATCGCGTGTAGTACGGCTGGGTGTGGATGGGAATGTAGTGCACATTGACGCCAATCCCAGCGTCGCGCATGTGCTTGACGACTTGTGCGCGAGTCGCCGAAGTCCGTGCGTCGTCGATTTCGACCGCATACAGGTGTCGGGCCGAGCGCCGGTCCGGCAGCCGCAACGGCAGAAACAGTGGCAGCTCCGCAAGCAATGCATCGTAGCGATCGGCCAGAGTCTCGCGCTGCCTGTGCATCGTGTCCAGGCGCATGAGTTGAGAATGTCCAAGCGCCGCCTGGATATCGGTCATTCGGCCATTGAAGCCAAGCAGCGTCTGTTCGTAGCACCATGGGCCTTCCGGTTCATGCTCCATGTCCCGCGGTTCACGGGTCACGCCGTGAGAGCGCAGCAGGCGCAGGCGGCGTGCGAGTGCGTCGTTGCGCGTGGTCAACATGCCCCCCTCGGCCGTAGTCATCACTTTCACGGCGTGGAAGCTGAACACAGTCGTGTCGGCCCACGCGCTGCCGACCGGGCGGTTGAGGTAGCTGGCACCGGTGGCGTGTGAAGCGTCTTCGAGAATTGCAAAACCGTAGCGGTCAGCCAGCAAGCGGATCTCGCGCAGATCGGCCGGCAGGCCAGAAAAGTCGACGGGAATCAACACATCGGGTAGCGTGCTCGTCGCATCAGCGTGTTCAAGTTTGGCGCGCAATGCGTCCACAGACATGTTGCGTGTGTCCGGGTCGATGTCAACAAAGTCGATTTCGGCACCGCAGTGCAGTGCACAGTTGGCCGAAGCGACGAAGCTGTTCGGGCTGGTCCACACACGGCCTGCGGCCCCCACGCCAAGCGCCAAGCAACCGAGATGTAGCCCGACGGTAGCGCTCGACACCGCGACCGCGTGCGGGACATCATGTCTTGCGGCGAAGGCCTGCTCGAACGTGGTGACCGCAGGCCCTTGCGTCAAATACTCGGACCGCAGCACTCGAACAACGGCGGCGACATCGTCTTCATCAATGTCCTGGCGGCTGTAAGGGATGAACGACATGCTGGCTCACGTCAGTTGACGCTTTGGCCGCTCACATACTCCGCAATCAGGCCCCGCAACTGCTCGGTGTTGAGAAAGTCGGGGTTGGTCCCGCTGTTGTAGGCGAAGGCCGGCGTCACACGCTGGGCACCGGCACCTGTACAGTATTCTTCGATGTCGTAGTTGCCCGCGGATGGCAGAATCGCATAGTATTGCCCGAGGTCAACGGTGTTAAAACTGTCGCTGGTGGTGATCATCTCCTCGTGTATCTTTTCCCCTGGGCGAATTCCCACAATCTCCTGCCTGCACTCGGGAGCAATGGCGTTGGCCAAATCAGTGATGTGGTACGAGGGGATTTTGGGCACCAGTACTTCACCACCCCAAGCGTTCTCGAGTGCCCACAACACCATATCCACGCCCTCCTGCAGCGAAATGTTAAAGCGCGTCATAGCTACGTTAGTAATTGGCAACGCCCCGGTTTTTCGCCGTTCCAGGAAATACGGAATGACAGAGCCTCGGCTGCCCATGACGTTACCGTAGCGGACCACGCTAAACCGCACGTCGCGCTTGCCGCGCATATTGTTGGCGGCGACGAAAAGCTTGTCGGAACATAACTTGGTCGCGCCATACAGGTTGGTGGGTGCAGCGGCCTTGTCGGAGGAAAGAGCCACTACCCGCTTTACCCCAGCATCCAGGCATGCGTCAATCAGGTTCTGTGCTCCCAGCACGTTGGTCTTGATGCACTCGAACGGGTTGTATTCGGCTGCGGGAACCTGCTTGAGCGCAGCCGCGTGCACGACGATGTCTATCTCTTCAAGCGCGCGGCGCAGGCGGCCAGCATCGCGCACATCGCCAAGGAAGTAGCGCATGGCAGGATGCGCGACCTCCGTGAACTTTTGCCCCATCTCGAACTGCTTGAGCTCGTCGCGCGAGAACACCACCAGCCGCCTTGGCTGATAGCGCTCGAGAACGGTCTTGACGAAAGCGTTGCCGAAGGAACCGGTGCCACCGGAAATAAAGATCGACGAGTTGTTCAGCATGTCATGCCACGGAGTGCCCAGTCCAACGACGCGGCCAGACGTTTGCGTCAACCCAAGCTTTGTGCCAACGAGCAATTTGCCATTCTATTTGTATTTGTATTCGCGGGCGAACCTTGCCAGCGGGACTACACCAGCGGGCCTGCGGTCAGGTGAGGTAGGGCCGTATGAACTCATCGAAGCGCGACCGCCAGTTTGGCGCCCAAAAATCTTCCTCACGGACGGCCGAGGTCGCCGCACTGCCGCCCCGTACCAGTAGCGCGAGCTCGGCGGGATTCGCGACCCTTTGGAATGGCGCGTCGGCCAAGTAGAAACGCGATTTCTCGGTGCTGATAACGACAGGCTTTGCCTCCGTGCCGCTTGCCTCGAACAGTCCGGTAGAAACCTCGGAGACGACCCAGGACGAAGCGCCAAAGGCAGCGTATATGTCTGACGACAGGTCAATCCGGTAGGCGGGTCCCACTCGTTCATGCCGCTCTGACGCCCCCATCCGTTCAACCGGGTGGGGGCGAAAGACGATGCGGTGCTCGGGCAATGCACGTGCCAACTCGGCACAGAAGTTTTCGTAGAAGGCGGTATCGATACCATCACCCAAGACCAGTATTTCGCCATCACCGTGCGTTGGCCGTTGCCCGGTCTCGAATGAGGCCTCGCGATGCGGGTTGCCGATCACAACCTTGCGCACCGGCAGGTTGATCTGGCTACCCCACCATGGGCCATACAGTAGCAGCGCGCTAGGCAGCACCCGTTCTATACCGGGCAACTCAAGCCAAGCCTGCCCGAGGTTGTATGCCTCGTGGGCACGCGTGATCACGCCGTGCTGGTATTCCACCACCTCAATGCCACGGTCGCGGCAGGCCGCGTTGAAAATCGCCTTGGTACCATAGCTGCTTTGGTCCGCCACCAGAACGCGCGGGCGATGCTCGCGCTGCATCTGGTCAACCCGGACCAGGGTCTGCGGTGCCCCGGCAAGCTCAATGGCCAGCCGGCGCCGGATGCGTGCCACTACGGCGGCATCGGGCGCCCAGTCAAGCTTGCAGCGGCTTGCGGCAACTGCGCAGTCGAGCACGCCGGCCGCCAGCTGTTCGTGAGTTGCCCGCACCGCGAGCCGCGCGCGCGTGTGGTCAATAAGGCGCCGGTGCGCGTTCAGCGTCGTGCGTGGCTCGCGTATGGCGTTGCGCCGGTTGAAGGCGTGGATGCCGAGTTCGGACCACCCAAAATCGCCAAGCGCGCGGGTGTAGTAGCTGGTCAGGCGGTCGAAACGTTCCCCAGCGCGGTCGGTGACCCCTGCCCCACTGCCCAGCACCAGCACCGGTGCCGGCTGTGGCCGAACCCGCAGGTTGTGCAGCAGCGAAGCAGCGGCAGCGCCTAACAGGTCGACGCTACGGTAAGCAGGTTCGTAGCGTCGGTACGCTTCGCCCGTATACATCAGGCCTTCGATGATGCAGCGCACGAAGTAGTTGCGCACCATCAGCCATACCGGAACGCCGGTCAGTGGCTCGCGGAACGGCTGCAGCTGCGGGTCGTTCTCTATCTCCAGCACAGCTGCCGGGTCGATCACGGTTCTCACCTGCTCAACTCCTAGTACCATGGGCTAAGCTCAGCTGCCAGGGCATAGGCACCACCCGGCCGGCCAGATACCAGGCGCCGAAGAAAAGCAACGCTTGCGAGGTTGCAAAAGCCCAGGCAGCGCCGATCGCGCCGATTCGTGGAACCAGCAGCAGGCCCAGTACCACATTGGCTGCGCCAGCGCTCAACGAGACCAAGGCCAGTATTGCGAAGCGCCGCGAATACATGACATAGTTGACGACCAAAAAGTACATGCCAGTAAAGCCGTGGCCTATGCAGATCGGCAGCAGGTAGTCGCCGGCCTTGGCAAAGCCGGCGCCGGTCAAATGCGGCAGCAGCCGGGGCAGCAACAATCCGCAGCTTAGCGACAGTAGCATGATGCCGGCAAAGGCCACGTAGGTGCCGCGTACTACACTGCGCGCGCGTTCCGCGTCATCGGCCAGGCCCTTGGTGAGCGCGTGCGCCAGCCAGGGCGCGTAACTGCGGTTGGCAGAGTCGTTGAGCAGCGCAAGTATCAGGCCGACCTGCGCTGCTACACCGTAAGGGCCGAGTTCTGCCGCGCTGAGCATAGACCCGACGAGCAACTTATCGGTGGCGGACATCGCAACACCGCCCAGACTGTGCGGCAGCAGCGTCACGCCGAAACGCAGCGCTGGGGCGAAGTGGGCCCTTACCTCTCGGACCCCATCAACGAACAAGGCGGAATGCACAACAAGGCACGCGACCATCGCGGCCCCCGTGATCAAAGTCGCGGCGATAGCGACCGCCTGCCAACGCCCGGGGAACAGGTACAGCACCACCAATGTCGCAAGTGCAAGCGCAAGCGCATGCATCAAACGGAAAGCCATGAAATGCTTGGCGCGAAACTCGCTCTGCCAGATCGACTGAAACACCAGCAGCGCCACCGTAGCGGCCGCCATTAGCGTAGCCATTAGCGCCCAGTCAGGCGCCAAGCCGACGGCGGCCGGTGCCAGCCACAAATACGTCGCGGCGAGCGGTAGTGCCAGCGATACACCCACTACGCCGGCCAGCGCCGCACCCGCGGCCAGACCGGCGCGCTGCGCACGCACAGCGGTCTTTGGCCACTCAAGGATCAGGTAGCTGTGCGTGGACAGGCCACCCAGCGACACGATGGCGGCCACAATCACCGAGAACGCCACCCAAGTGCCATAGCCTGCTGGGCCGAGACCACGCGTGAGCCACGGTAGCAGCAGCAGCGGCAAGCCGCTAAACACGCCATTGGCAATGACGTAGCAAGCCGTCGCCCCAAGGAACCCACGCCATTTCATCGTTATGGACGCGATCGCATCACCTGGTCGGCGGCAAACGACACGCCACCCGCCTGGTACGGTGCTGGGCAACTACCGCTGCAACGCTCATTGAGTTAGCCGTTCCGCACCGGGCATCCAACAGCCCTGACAAGAATATGGCACGGCCTGACGAGCGTGGCATTCTAGGGTAGTGTTGCACGCTATGCGGTACTTATAAAACCGATGCGTTTGGGCCTGTAGCTAGGCGCAAACCACAGCAATAGCCAAAGCTATTGCGAGGATTTGCAACAACGCTACGGGGCCAAAGGCGCGGTTTTTAAGTTCTGAATAGCGTGCAACACTGCACTAGGGTAGGCTCGTGGCAGCGCTTGGGTCAATGATCGCTGACCCTAGAATTCGCGCTCCACCGAAAGCACTGCATGGCCGACACGAACTTACCGTCGAAACAAAGCTTGCACGACGCCAACCAACTCATCAGCGAGCGCCGCGACAAGCTCGCCGGCATTCGTGCTGACGCAGGGCGCGCGGCGTTTCCAAACGACTTCAAGCCCGAACACCGCGCCGCAGAGTTGATCCGGCTGTACGACGATCTGCCCCACGAAGAGCTCGAAGCGCTCAAGCCCCAGGTCACCGTGGCCGGGCGCATGATGCTCAAGCGGGTGATGGGCAAGGCCGCGTTTTGCGCCTTGCAAGACGGTTCGGTGGGCCCCGCTGGCAACCGCATCCAACTGTTCATCACTAAAGACGCTTTGGGTGACGCTGCGTACGACGCATTCAAGCACTGGGACTTGGGTGACATCATCGGCTGCGAAGGCAGCGTGTTCAAGACCAAGACCGGCGAATTGTCGATTCGCGTCAGCAAGCTGCGCATGCTGACCAAAAGCCTACGCCCGCTGCCCGACAAGTTCCACGGCATGACCGACCAGGAGCAAAAGTACCGCCAGCGCTACGTGGACTTGATCACCGACGAAGCCACGCGTGCGCGGTTTGCCGCGCGCAGCAAGGCGCTCAACTCGATCCGCCAGTTCATGGTCGAACACCACTTCATGGAGGTCGAGACGCCGATGCTGCACCCCATCCCCGGGGGCGCCAACGCCAAGCCTTTTGTCACACACCACAACGCGCTGGACCAGCAGATGTTCCTGCGTGTCGCGCCCGAGTTGTACTTGAAGCGCCTGGTCGTCGGTGGCTATGAGCGTGTGTTCGAGATCAACCGGAGTTTTCGCAACGAGGGCATTTCCGTCCGTCACAACCCCGAGTTCACGATGATGGAGTTCTACGCTGCGTACTGGGATTACCTCGATTTGATGGACTACACCGAGTCCGTCTTGCGCCACGTTGCCCGCCAGACCGCCGGCTCGGCAAGTCTCATGTATGCCGGCAAACCGTTGAACATGGAGCAGCCGTTCACTCGCTTGACGATGCGTGATTCGCTGCTGGTGCATGCGGGCCTGACCGAGTCCGAAGCGGGCGACGCCGGGCTGCTGCGCACGCGCCTCAATGGGTTGGGCAACGAGGCGCCGGCGCAGTGGGGGTTGCCCGAACTTCAGCTCGGCTTGTTCGAAGCGGTGGTCGAAGACAAGCTGTGGCAACCGACCTTTATCACCGACTACCCGGTCGAGGTATCGCCCCTGGCGCGTGCCTGCGACACCAACCCGGCCA
>JAOTTZ010000006.1 GCA_029864165.1 Burkholderiaceae bacterium | reverse complement strand
CAGTTCGAGCATCTACCCTATTCGACACGACCACTATGGCATGCCGAATGCGCCTCGCTTCGCTCACGGCGTGCGCGATGGGTTGATCGAGATACCTGCCACGACGCTGCGCGTGTTCAATCGAAATCTGCCGTCCAGTGGTGGCGGGTACTTCAGGCTTTTACCGTACGCCTTTTCTCGTTGGATGCTCAGGCGTGTGAATGCCGGTGACGGTGAGCCGGGTATCTTCTACTTCCACCCATGGGAAATCGACGTCGGGCAGCCGCGCATTGCCGGCATCAGCCGCAAAACGCGCTTTCGTCACTACGTGAATATCCACCGGATGGAGCCTCGCTTAGAACGTCTTTTGAGCGACTTCAAGTGGGGGCGTATGGACGATATTTTTCTAAAGCGGGCTGGCCAAGCTGGTGCGTTGCAAGACCGATAGCTCTTCGCTCATGCCTGTCGTCAAACGCTTGTTGCCCGGTGAGGTGTCCGCGACAGCTTTGTGGGACGAGTTTGTCTCGACTTGCCCTGAGGCGACCTTTTTCCACCGCTCCGGCTGGCAAAAGATACTGCGTGAGGTGTTTCGACACGAAACGTACTATCTGTATGCGCAGTCCTCACAAGCCGGCGGTCGTATCGACGGTGTACTACCGCTTGCGCACGTAAAGAGCCTGCTGTTTGGCAGTTCGCTGGTAAGCCTTCCGTTTGCCGTCTATGGCGGCGTCGCCGCGGTTAACCCACAGGCTACGCAAGCGCTGGAGCAAGAAGCGCAGCAGTTGGCGCAGCGGCTAGGCGTGGCGCACTTAGAGTTACGCAATACGACTCAACGCCATGCTGACTGGCCCGCGCAAGGCCTGTACGTGACGTTCCGCAAGGAGATCGCGCCCGAAGAAGAGGCCAACATGCTGGCCATTCCGCGCAAACAGCGCGCGATGGTGCGCAAGGGCGCCAAGAACGGCCTGCTCAGCCATACTGACAGCGATGTAGATCGGTTCTTTGCTTTGTACGCGAGCAACGTGCACCGTCATGGTACTCCGGCAATGCCAAAGCGCTACTTTGAGGCGCTCTTGCAAGAGTTCGGTACCGATTGCGAGGTTTTGACTGTCACAGCCCCCGACCACCGTCCGCTCAGCAGCGTGCTGAGTTTCTACTTTCGGGACGAAGTCTTGCCCTACTACGCCGGTGACGACGAGGCTGCCCGGGACTTGGCTGCCAACGACTTCAAGTACTGGGAGCTGATGCGCCGCGCCTGCAACCGCGGCGTCAAGCTCTTCGACTATGGACGAAGCAAACAAGGCACAGGGTCTTACTCCTTCAAGAAGAATTGGGGGTTTGAACCCCGGCCTTTGTATTACGAGTACTGTCTATACAAACGCGACGCCATTCCGCAAAACAACCCCGCCAACGCAAAGTACAGGTTATTGATTGAAACTTGGCGACGTTTGCCAATCGGTGTGGCAAACTGGTTGGGGCCGCATATTGTGCGAAACCTTGGTTAGGGTGCCGGTCTGGGTAAACTGCCGGATGCGGAACGCCCAGCGTCCACACCATAGCGTTCATAGATCCGTTTCTAAGCCTTAGCCATCATGTCCGACTTGAGCCTGCCCCGCGAAGCTCTTGCGCGCACCCGATCACAACTTCCGGTTTCAGCGTATTTCGACGCGCAGTTGTTCCAGCGCGAGCAGGAGTACATTTTCCGGCATAGCCCGCGCTATCTTGGTCACCAGCTATCGGTGCCGGAGATCGGCGACCATCACGCGCTTGCTCACGAGGGCGAAGGTCGCGCTTTGGTGCACACCTCGCGCGGCGTTGAACTGATATCGAATGTCTGCCGGCACCGTCAGGCGGTCATGTTGCATGGGCGCGGCAACTCAGGCAGCAACATCGTTTGCCCGTTGCACCGCTGGACCTACGACTTGCATGGCCAGTTGATCGGTGCACCACATTTCACGCACGACCCTTGTCTAAACCTCAACAACTACCCGACACAGACCTGGAATGGCATGGTGTTTGAGCAACTAGGCAGAGACGTTACCGCGGACTTGGCGTCGCTTGGGCCGCGCGCGCAGTTTGATTTCAATGGCTATGTGCTAGACCGCGTGTATACGCATGAGTGCGACTACAACTGGAAGACTTTCATCGAGGTCTACTTGGAAGACTACCACGTTGGCCCGTTCCACCCGGGTTTGGGCAACTTTGTCACCTGCGACGAGTTGCGTTGGGAGATGGGCGCGAATTATTCGGTACAAACCGTTGGTATTGCCAGCTCACAGGACAATGCCCTGGGCAAGGCGGGCTCGCCGGTGTATCAGCGGTGGCAAGACGAAGTCATGAAGTACCAGCAGGGGCGCGCACCCATGCATGGGGCGATTTGGCTGACCTACTACCCCACGTCGATGGTCGAGTGGTATCCCAACGTGCTTGTCATCTCGACGCTTTATCCCAGCGGTCCGCGACACACTACCAATATCGTCGAGTTCTACTATCCAGAGGAAATCGCCGCTTTCGAGCGCGAATACGTACAAGCGCAGCAAGCGGCGTACTTGGAAACCTGTGTTGAAGATGACGACATCGCGCTGCGCATGGACATGGGACGGCACGCACTTTACAAGCGGGGCGACAACGAGATTGGTCCCTATCAGTCGCCGATGGAAGACGGGATGCAGCAATTCCACGAGTGGTATCGGCGCGCCCTTCAGTTCACGGACTAAACGCTCTTTGTCTGCGCTCGCCCAGCGATACGGAAAGGACTTACCATGTTCCAATGCATTCTTGTCCCCACGGACGGTTCAGACATCACAAAGACCGCTGTTTCTACCGCCATCGACTTAGCGCGCGCAGTGGGTGCGAAACTCCACACGATCAGCGTCAAGGAACCCTACCCTTACAGCGCCATGTCGGAGATGCAGTTGGTGCCACCGCAGGAGTTCTTCGATGCGCAAGAGAGAATAGCGGTTACCCGCGTCAATATGGTTCGAGAAGCTTGCAGCGCGGCTGGCCTGAGCTGTGAGGTGCATACGGTCGAAGCCATGCATGCCTGGGAAGCAATCATCGAACACGCCCAGAGCAAAGAGTGCGATCTGATCGTGATGGCTTCGCACGGCCGCCGTGGTGTCTCGTCGCTGCTGCTCGGCAGCGAAACGCAACGAGTGCTGACGCACACGAAGGTTCCCGTGCTGGTAGTTCGCTGAAGCGTGTTCGCTAACCCACGTGAATGACTCGCACCACGGACACGACCACCGCCATACCAGCGGCCAGCCAAGCCAACTGAATAGCTGTGTCTCGCGGCGAGAGTCGGTGCTGCAATTGCGGGATCAGGTCTGCGATGGCGACGTAGACGAAGCTGCTCGCAGCGACAACGAGCAAGTATGGAAACAACGCTTTCCACGGGCCGACCACGAAGTAGCCCAAGACACCGCCGGCCACCGCCGACAAGCCCGAAGCTGCGTTGTAGAGCAATGCCTTGCGCCGTGAAAACCCGGCGTTGAGCAACACGATGAAGTCGCCCAGCTCTTGCGGAATCTCGTGCGCAATGATGGCCAGCGCGGTCAGCACGCCCAAGCGGACATCGGTGAGAAAGGCAGCCGCGATGATGATGCCGTCGCAAAAGTTGTGGATGCTATCGCCCAGCAACACGCTCCACCCCCCACGACCGGCCTGCTGTTTGTCGAAATGCAGATGATGCGAGTGCCCGTCGCCTTCGTGATGGTGGGCGTGGCGGTACAACTCGGCCTTTTCCAACAGGAAAAAAAACATCAGCCCGGCCAGCAGCGTGGCAAACAGGCTGTGCGGACTGGCTGGGCTCTCAAAGGCTTCGGGCAACACGTGCAGTAAGGCCGTGGCCAGCAGCACGCCGGCTGCAAGGCTTACCATGTGGCGCACCATGTGGGTGAGCGCGGTAACAGTCAGGCTCGCCGCGATCAGCACCGACAGCAAACCTCCCAACAGCGTCGCCAGCGCGATGTAGAGCAAGGTCAACAAGGCAAAGTCCGAAAGCTAGCGGACTCGCAAGTCAACCTACGCCGTTGGCTTTGAGCCAGGCGACACAACGTTTCCAGCCATCGCCGGCTGGGCCCTTGCGGTAGCTGGGGCGGTAATCGGCATGAAAAGCATGTGGTGCATCGGGGTAAACAACGATCTCCGAGCGCCGAGCGGCACGACTGCCGATGCTCAAGGCAGCCTCCATTTTCTTGACTGCGTCCAGTGGAATTCCGGCATCCTGCCCGCCGTAAAGCCCTAGCACCGGCGCGTTGAGATTGTGGGCAACGTCGACGGGGTGCTTGGGCGTAAGTGCCGTGGCTTGCCCCACCAGCCGACCGTACCAGGCCACGCCGGCCTTCAGCGCTGGGTTGTGCGCAGCATAGAGCCAGGTGATGCGGCCTCCCCAGCAGAAGCCTGTGATGGCCAGCCTGGACGAGTCACCACCGTGAGACCGTGCCCACTTGACGCTTGCATCGAGGTCGCCCATCACCTGTGCATCGGGTACTTTGGCAATTACTTCTGAAATCAGCTTGCTGATTTCACCGTAGGACTTCGCGTCACCCTGGCGTACAAACAGCTCGGGTGCAATGGCCAGGTAGCCCAGCTTGGCAAACCGTCGTGCCACGTCGGCAATATGCTCGTGAACGCCGAAGATCTCCGGGACGACCAACACCACCGGCAAGCCGGTCTTACCAGCCGGCATCGCCCGGTACGCCGGCAGCGTGAAGTCGCCCACTGGAATGCTTACTTCACCTGTAGTAAGGCCATCGGTATTGGTATTGATGGTCTGCGAGCCCACCGGCAGCACCGCAAGCGCAAAGCCACTGCCCACAGCAGCGGTGAATCCGCGGCGGCTGTATTCCCGCGCGGGAACCAGACTGTCAAATTCATTGTCAAGCATGAAACTCTCCTTGTGTCACCCAGTGTCGGCGGGGCATGTTGAAACAACAGAGTTATACGTCAACCCACCGATGGCGATTTGAGGACGCAAGCTCGCCGCTTCTGTTGAATCACCCGGTGAATCACCTCGGCCCGGTGCGCGAGAGGCGCGATCCACCGCCGAACCGTCGGCGAGCATCTTCTGCTCAGCCTCGCACAGGCAGTTTGAGCAAGCCCATCGTCAAGCCGGTGCCCGAGAGTATGATCGCGCCGCCAAGGAGCATCGGCACCGTTACGACCTCGTCGAGGAACACGCTGCCCCAAAGCATGGCGAACATGGGAATGAGAAAGGTCACCGCCATCGCGTTTGCTGGACCCACTCGGGCGAGCAGGCGAAAGTACATGAGGTAAGCCACTCCCGTGCAGACAAACGCCAGCATCGCGACGGCCAGCCAAGCGCTGAGCGAGGGTGCGTGCACTGGCCACCACAGAAGTGTAGGAATCAGCAAGAGCGCTGCTGCCGATACGAGAATGCCGGCAGATACGGTCAGCGAAGAGACCCCGGCGAGCCAGCGCGTGGTGTAGCTCGCCGACGCGCCGTACATGGCCGTAGCCCCCAAACAAGCCACGACGGCCCAACCCGAGCCGCCGGGCTTGAAGCTGGCATCGTTGTTGACGTTGCTCGTTGCCAGCCACAACACTCCCGCAAAGCCGACCACCAGGCCCAACACCTGCAAGCGCGTCAGCCTGTGCTTCAGCCAAGCCCAGGCCACCAGGGCGCCGAACAGTGGCGTGGTAGCGTTGAAGATAGAGGCCAGCCCAGCGGTGATCGACAACGCAGCGTAGCTGAAACACAAGAACGGCAAGGCCGTGTTGGTCAATCCCAGCAACAAAACCGGCCGCCAGTGGCGGCGCAGTTCACCGATATGTCCGCGTAGCGCAAGTACCAGCAGCAACAACAAGGCAGCGCCGATCACGCGCATACCCGCCAGTGAGACGGCACCGAACTCACCCACCCCGACGCGAAGAAACAAGAACGAACCGCCCCAAATTGCGGCCAGCAAAAACAGTTCAGTTAAATCACCAGACTTCAAGCCGCGCCTTCGAGCCGAAGGAGCGCCCGCTTGCGATCCAACCCGCCGGCGTAGCCCGTAAGCGCACCGCCGCTGCCCAGTACACGATGGCAGGGCACGATCAAAGAAACCGGGTTGCGGCCGACAGCAGCGCCCACCGCGCGCACCGCCTTGGGGTGCTCGAGCTGGCGAGCAATTTCGCCGTAGCTCGCGGTCTGACCACGGCCGATTCCCAGCAGTGCCGTCCACACACTGCGTTGGAACTCGGTGCCGTGCAAATCCAACGGCAAATCGAATTGCGTTCGCTGGCCTGCGAAATATTCAGCCAACTGCGCCGCAGCGCAGCGTAGCAGCGGATCGTCGGCTTGTTCGGGCGCAGTTAGCGTGCCAGGGTGATCCTTCTGACCTTCGAACCACAACCCGGCGATACCGGTGACGGTACGAGCCACAAGCACGACTCCAAGGGGTGTATTTATGGTCGCTTGCGCGGTGCAGGCTGCGCCGAGTGTGGTGTGGGTCATGGTCGTCGTCTCCAGCTTGTTCGGCGATTATCGTCCTCCCTACAATCGCCTATCAACCAGAAGGAGAATATCCCGTGAAAGTCACTGCATCGATCTTCAAGGCCTACGATATCCGCGGTATTGTCGGCCAGACGCTCGACGAAGCCTTGGCTGAGCACCTCGGCCGCGCTTTCGGAACCGAGGCACTGCGTCTGGGTGAGAAGGCTGTCGCCGTAGGGCGCGACGGGCGTTTGTCGGGCCCTTCTCTGGCGGCCGCCTTGTCGCGTGGCTTGCTGACCACCGGCATCGATGTGATCGACCTGGGGGCTGTCACCACGCCCATGCTGTATTACGTGGCGGCGACGCGCAAGGCACAAGGTTGCCGCAGCGGCATCCAAGTAACAGGCAGCCATAACCCCAAGGATTACAACGGCTTCAAGATGGTACTGGCCAGCCGCGCCATTTATGGCGATGAGATACAGGGTCTGCGTCAACGCATAGAGGCCGAAGACTACGCAACCGGCGCGGGCAGTTCGTGCCAGCTCGATGTCCTGGCCGAATACCAACAGCGCATCGTCGGTGACTGCAAACTGGCGCGCCGCATGAACATCGTCGTCGATTGCGGTAACGGTATCCCCGGCGCTTCGGCACCTGGCGTTTTGCGCGCACTCGGTTGCGATGTCGCCGAGATGTACTCCGAAGTCGATGGTAACTTTCCCAATCACCACCCCGATCCGTCCAAACCCGAAAACCTGGCCGAGTTGATGGCCAAAGTCAAAAGCACCGACGCCGAAATCGGGCTGGCCTTTGATGGCGACGGCGATCGCCTGGGCGTGGTCACCAAAGACGGCCAAATCATTTATCCCGACCGTCAGTTGATGCTGTTCGCGACCGACGTGCTCACTCGCGTGCGTGGCGGCACCATCATCTACGACGTAAAGTGCACGCAGCGCTTGGCGCCGGCGGTTGTGGCCGCGGGCGGAACGCCCCTGATGTGGAAGACGGGGCACTCGCTGGTCAAAGCCAAACTCAAGGAAACCGGCGCGCCTTTGGCCGGCGAGATGAGCGGGCACATTTTTTTCAGCGAGCGCTGGTATGGGTTCGACGATGCTACCTACACAGCGGCAAGGCTGCTCGAAATCCTCTCGCGCTCCGGCAATCCGAGCGCGGTGCTAAACGCTTTGCCGACGAGCTTCAACACCCCGGAACTCAACGTACCATGCGCCGAAGGAGAGCACCACGCGGTGATAGAAAAGCTGCGCAGCAGGCTGGGCGGTGAAACGCTATTCCAGGGCGCAAACGAAATCATCACCATCGATGGTCTGCGCGCCGAATACGCCGACGGTTTCGGTCTTATCCGTGCCTCCAACACCACCCCCGTGCTGGTGCTGCGATTCGAGGGCCACACGGCCGAGGCGCTGCAACGTATAGAAGCACAGTTCATGGCCGTGCTGCGCTCGGTCAAACCTGACGCGAAAGTCGCAACGGCGGCGCATTGAGTCTTGATTTGCGTGCCGGTACCGCGCGAGCATGCAGGTACTGATCATCAAATTGTCGTCGCTGGGTGATGTGGTGCACTCGATGCCAGCGGTGCAGGACATACGCACAGCCATTGCGCACGCTCGAATCGACTGGGTCGTCGAGCCCAGCTATGCGTCGCTGGTGCGCCGCGTCGAAGGCATCGGAGACGTTATCGAGCTGCCGCTGCGTCGATGGGCCGCAGCGTGGTGGAGTCAAACGACACGTCGGGAATTCAAGGCGCTGCGAGCGCGGTTGACCCGGCAACGCTACGACGCCACGCTGGACTTGCAAGGCCTTACCAAGTCAGCGCTGGTCGGCCGTGTGGTTAGATTGTCGACAAACGGCCACCGCTACGGTATCGCCAACCGAACCGAGGGTTCAAGTTGGGAATTCGCGGCGCGTTGCTTGGTCGACCGCCCCATACACATAGCACCGCGTACCCACGCGATGGACCGCTCGCGTGTTCTGGCAGGACGCGCGCTGGGCTACAACCCCGAAGGTCCACCGCGCTACGGCCTGAGAGCCACGCCACCTGCCCGCAACTCACCCAGCGTGGTCTTCGTGCACGGCAGTTCGCGCGACGACAAACTGTGGCCGCTAGAGCGTTGGATCGCGCTCGGCCAGCGCTTGACCGCCGACGGCATGCGAATTGGCCTACCCCAGGGCGATGCTGGCGAGCGCGAGCGTGCACAACGTCTTGCGTCGGCGCTCGGGCCGCAGGCGGAGGTATGGCCGGAAATGAGCATAGACGCGGTGGTGGACCGCATGGCAGCCAGCCAAGGCGTGATTGGCGTCGATAGTGGCCTGAGCCATATCGCCGTTGCGCTAGGCCTGCCGCACGTGCAGCTCTACAACTTTCCTACCGCGTGGCGCACAGGCCCACAGAAGGCGCACGGCCACTTGCATCAAGTTTCTGTGCTGGGCCAACCGTCGCCCGCGCTGCAAGAAGTATGGTCGGCGTGGTGCTCGGTCAAAGGCCGGGGCTTTTCATGAGACGTTGGCCAACGTGTCTGGCTCTTGCGCTGTATTCGGCGCTGCTGCGGTTGTTGATGCCCGTGTACCTGTTGCGCTTATGGTGGCGCGGTCACGCCGAGCCGCTTTATCGGCACACGCTCGGCGAGCGGTTGGGCATCTATAACAGCGAACCGTCGAAAGATTGGGTCTGGGTGCATGCCGTCTCGCTCGGCGAAACGCTGGCCGCCGCGGCCCTGGTGCGGGCGTTGCGCTCTCGTTTGCCAGATGCCAAGCTCCTGCTGACGCACAGCACGGCAACGGGACGCCACGCCGGCCGCAGTCTCTTGCAAGCTGGCGACCGGCAAGTCTGGTTGCCCTACGACGCGCCGGGCTCGGTACAGCGCTTCCTGCGTCAGTTTCGACCTGCTGTGGGTGTGCTGATAGAGACTGAAACTTGGCCCAACCTGCTGCTCGCAGCGCGCACCGCGAAAGTCCCCATGGTGTTGGCCAATGCACGCCTGAGTGATCACAGCCGCAAGCTCGGTCGCCGGCTCGATGCATTGCTGCGACCAGCCATTGAAAGCCTGGCCTTAGTGTTGGCGCAGACCGAAGGCGACGCGCGTCGGCTGCGCGACTCTGGCGCCCAGCGGGTCGAGGTGTGCGGCAATTTGAAGTTCGACATCACGCCCGACGCCGCTTTGCTGGCGCAAGGCCGGCAGTGGCGCAATGCCGTCGCCCGGCCGGTCGTGCTGGCCACCAGCACCCGCGAGGGCGAGGAAGCGGAGCTACTCGCTGCTTGGAAGAAACAAGCCGGGCCTCGCCCGCTGTTGCTGATCGTTCCGCGCCATCCACAGCGCTTCGACGAAGTCGCTGCTTTGGTGCAATCGGCCGGAATCAGCCTAGCCCGCCGCAGCCGTTGGGGCGCGCAGCCACCGCAAGAAGCCTGGCAGGCGCAGGTTTGGCTCGGCGACTCGATGGGCGAGATGCCGCTGTACTACGCGCTGGCGCAGGTGGCGCTGTTGGGCGGCAGCTTCGCCCCGCTCGGTGGCCAAAACCTGATCGAGGCTGCGGCCTGTGGCTGCCCGCTGCTGATGGGGCCCAATACGTTCAATTTTTCAGCCGCGGCAGAGCTGTCGCTCGTCGCGGGCGCAGCGCAGCGCGTGCAGACGATGCAGCAAGCTGTCGCTACCGCATGCGCAATGCTCTCATCGCCAGCCCAGGCCGAGCAGGTGGCCAAGTGCCTGGCCTTTGCTGCTCAGCACAGGGGTGCTGCCGATAAAATTGCAGCACGTATCGAAGGCATACTCGTTGGCGTTAACACGCCCGATTTGTCCCTAGCCAAAGCGCCGCGCAGCAATCCGTAAGGCATGAGTTGCTACGCAGCCTCGGTAAACGTCGAGCACAGCGGGGCTGACCGCCGCCGGCGGGAGTGGTCAGCCTTACGTCTTGCGTCGGGCATACGCCGCCGCACTTACCAGCGACAAGCCCAAAGCCAGCAAAGCTGCTGACGTGGGCTCAGGGACAGGCGCCAGCGCAAAGGTCAACTCGGGGTTTAGCAGATTCGCATCAAGATGCTCTTCAGCCCCGATCAGACCGATGCCCGGCGCAAAGTACTTGTACCCCGGCAACACGCCGGGATCGACCGGGCTGGTCTCAAACACCTGTACGACGTCGGTGTAGGTCGTGCCCGCAAATGTACGCGTCAGCCCGGTGGCTGTGATTTCACCCGTGTCAGCCGCGTTGTCGGCGATGGCAAATTCTTGGAAGTAGTTTTGACCGACGGTGGGGACAGCCGGCATTTGGTAGCCCGGGACCGCGCCGTTGAAGCCGGCGAGCCAGCTGCTATGGTCGTTGGTGCCGATCAGGTCGCCGTTGGCATCGTACTCGTAGTTGGTGACGTCCTCACCGAAGTACCAGAGGTTACCGGCGATGTCCTGCGCAAAGTAGTCAAAGGTGTCTTCGACCAAGAAACCACCCTCAAACGCGCGGTCGCGTAGCGCCCATGTCTGGACGCCCAACAGCGTCTTGCCCGCGCCGAGCCACTGAAACTCGAACCTTTCGTCGGCAGGGTCGCCGTTTACGTCGGTGGAAGTGTAGACGCGCGTACCGTCAAATTGGTTGTAATACGGATTAGTGATGGGTGTGCCAGGGGTAAAGGTCGCCGCGTTGAAATCTGGCAGGCTCAGTACCGCGCTGGCATTGCCGCAGGCCAAGGCCAGCGGTAAAAGTGACGCAACTGCAATTTTCTTCATGCTAAAACTCCTGTAGAAACAGATGATTTGATAGGCCCACAAATTACGTTGCGCCGAGCGATGGAACTCGCTTCTCGCAGTCGCCGCGCGTGGGTCAGAGCGCAACCACGGGGCGAATTTATTCGGCGCCGACTTAAGTCACACTTAATCTGAAGTGGCTACGATTGCTTACAACGCGTAGTACCGGTACACACCGGCTCGCAACAACAACGGCATCTTTCCTTTGCGACTCAGGCCGCTACAACGGGTACGCGATGCGATTACTTTTGGTAGAAGATGACCCGATGATTGGCAAGGCTGTGCAGCAGGGCTTGACGCGCGCAGGCTTTAGCGTCGATTGGGTGACCGACGGCCGTGCAGCCGAGCTTTCAATCGCCAACGATGTGTACCAGGCTGTGATTCTCGACCTCGGATTACCGCGCCAAGACGGCTTGAGCGTGCTGTCGGCCGCGAGGGCGCGGCACAACCCCGTGCCTGTGCTGATAGCAACTGCGCGTGACGCCGTTGCTGACCGGGTGGGCGGCCTGAACGCCGGGGCCGATGACTATCTCATCAAACCCTACGACCTGGAAGAACTGATTGCCCGTGTGCGCGCGCTGATACGCCGACACGCGGGCGGCGCGACATCGCTACTCGAATGCGGGGACCTGCGCGTCGATCCTATTGCGCGCACCGCTGAGCTCGACGGTCAACCGTTAGAACTGTCGGCGCGCGAGTTCAGCTTGCTTGAAATGTTGATGCAAAGACCCGGCGCGGTCTTGTCGCGGGAGGCTTTGGAAGACTCGGTCTACGGATGGTCGTCGGAGGTGGGCAGCAACGCCATCGAGGTGCATCTGCACCACTTGAGGAAGAAACTCGGCGCAGATCGAATCAAAAATGTTCGTGGCGTGGGCTACTGCGTCGTGGAGCTTTGAGTGGGCTCAATTCAATGGCATCTCATGGTTCGTTTGTCGATGGCTTTGGCTGTCGGCGGGGTATTGCTCGGCGCTTCAACATTCTGGTTCACGCGTCAGGAAATCAACGAAGTGTTCGACGAGCAGCTCAAACAGCATGCGCTCTCGGTGCGAACGCACTACCGCGGGCAAGGTGTGCCGCCGCCGAACCATCAGACGACGCCAGACTTGGACGACAGCGGATTGGTCACTCAAATTTGGAGTTTGGACAAACGCCAAGTGTTCCTATCGTTTCCTACCGCCGACATACCTTGGGCCGATGGAGAAGGCTACCAGACGCTTACAACGCCGCAAGGCGCATGGCGGGTTTACGCAGAACGATCGCCGACGCATCTGATCCAGGCGGCACAGCTGATGTCGGTGCGTGAAGACCTGGCGGTCGACACCGCGGTGGAAGTCCTGTTGCCGAATTTGGTTGTCGTTTTGGTATTGACCGCGCTGATGCTGGCATACGCGCTGCGGCAAGGCCTGAAGCCGTTAACGCAAACCACCGCCGATATCGGTCACCGCAGTGCATCGTCGCTGACACCCATCGCAACCGCCTCGCTTCCGACCGAGCTACAACCCCTGGTGACGTCGGTCAACGCGCTGATGACGCGCCTTGCCAAGGCGCTGCTCGTGCAACGCCGCTTCACCGCCGACGCGGCCCATGCCTTGCGCACGCCGCTGACCGCGTTGCGGCTGCAGGTTCAGGGGTTGGCAACGGCCTCTGATGAGGCGACACGCAAAGAAACGCTGGGCGACATTCGACGTGGGCTCGATCGCGCAACGCATTTGATCGAACAACTTCTGCAGCTATCGCGCCTGGAACCAGACACCAGCGAACACACAGCAAGCGACGTCGACCTGGCGGCGCTCGTGAAGTCGGTAGTGACTGATATGGGGGTGTTTGCGAACGCGCGCGGCATCGATTTGGGCGCAGAGATTGAAACGGCGGCGTACCAATCCACGGTAGTACGTGGAGATGTGCATCATCTGCGTATCCTGCTCAACAACCTGGTCGACAACGCTTTGCGCTACACACCTCGTGGTGGCAAAGTTGACGTCGCATTGCGCGCTGCGCCACCTGGTGTGCTGCTAGAGGTTGCTGATACCGGGCCCGGTATCGCATTGGAGGAACAAGAACGTGTTTTCGACCGCTTTTACCGCGGCACGACGGTACATGGGGACGATGCGACGACGACCGGCACCGGGCTCGGGTTGGCCATCGTCAAAGAGATCGCGCAGCGACACGGCGCGCGCATTGAACTGGTCGACGGTTTGCCGTCATCCGACGGGACGCATGGGCTGAGGGTTCGCGTCGTTTTCGATGACACACGTGGAGCCGAGTACGAAGACCCCCCCACCCCCCAATGAAGCGAAGTCACACGTCACCGCCCCCGGGGGACGGGTGACATGTCGCAATGTTCAAACTGACCCTGGGTACTTTTCTTCTAATTGCGCCGGGTGGTTCACACCCGGCGCCTTGACTACTTTAAAGACGGTGGGGCTGGCCTCAGCGACTCCTTCGGCGAACCAGCGCCAAGCCACCAAGCCCCAGCCCCAACAAGACAGCGGTTGCCGGTTCCGGAATCAGGGTGATGGTCATCGTTCCCAGCGAAGCACCGCCCATGAACTGTCCGCTCGTGTCGGTGATCAGGCTGATCGCTTCAGGCGGGTTGTTCAAAGGTCCGAACTGGCCAAACGAAACGTAGCGTCGTTGCTCCGTGTGCCGCCGTCGTAGGGAAGAATGGGCAACACTATCGGCGTTGTTACCCAGGCACCGTTATCACGCAGCGCCACCTCAGAGACGCCCACGAACCAATCTGGGCTGGGGCCGATCATCGCCAGAAAGGTCACCTTCGAATGCGACTCACTGGCCTCGAACGTGAAATTCGGTGCGCGACAATTCGCATGAGATACCTCACCAGGGCATATCCATCCGGGCTCGTTAATGAGGCCATGCGCCGTACCTGCCGTCAGTGCCGCGTTGAGCTCATCGTCGAAAAGAGGCGAAACGCCTTCCTCGGCTTCTTGCTTCACACCCGGGGTGGCGAGCTCGCCGACCCGCCAAAAGCTGACGGCATCGGAATGAGTCGCTCCGGTCACCGAGTCGAAATGCGAAAGTGGATGAATTGCACCGGGATGCGTGGTGCTACTCCAAGTGACGTCAAAATCCACCCGGTGTTGGGCTGTCTGCGCCTGAGCTGACGATAGACCCATCCCAAAACCTAGGAAAGCACCACATGTGACCAAGATCGCTTTGTGCTTTCTGAACATGGAAACCCACCGCGACGACTGATCCCACGCATCTTGATGATTCATGCGCTCCATACGCTTCTCCTCTTTCTGCCGACCTGGCATTGCTTATAAGATTTTCAGTCTACTCGTCCACACCCTCGCCGCCCGCAGCAACCAACAATCGGTTACACATGCCTTGGGAACAACCATCATCTGATGCGCTGGTCCGAAGAAAAATAAATCCGTAAAGGATCAGCCGTGCAATGCAGTCGTTGCGTGACAACCCCCGGGGTCGATTCCGGCCGCGGCGTCTGTGTGCGGATAGGGAAAGTGCGTTTGACCAACTTTTTTGCGTTGGCAGCGCGGACGAACTCGCGGGTGCGGCCTCGTCTGCGGGTGGCGATCGTCAAAGACGATCGGATCGCAGATCGCACAACGGCATGGCGCGCGAATTGACCTGCTGAAAGGCCAGCGCTCACCCGACGCGTCCCGTGGATTCACGGTTCGCGCGACCTTCGTCGACGCAAGCGGCGTTGAAGATCAAAAGCCAACACGGATCGACACAGCGCCGTAGCGGTACCTTCGACCCGCCAGTGCACCAAACGCCTCCCCAGCGCGAAACGTGGAAACAGTCGCGTTCAACTCCACGCGCTCAGATTCTAGAAACGTCAGCACCAAATCCAGCCCACTGCCGATGTCTGTGGCCAAGCCTGTCAGTTCGCTGGCAAAGCGCGCCGCACGCATCTCGGTGGCAGGTTCGGCTTGTCGGTAGCGGTGATAAACGAGGTCGACCGAACTGGCCTTGAGTATCGTCAGTCCCACGCCTAGCGTTGTCACGCGCAGATTGGACAATTCCAGGGCCAGCGTAGAACCGTAGCGTGCAAATTCTTTCGCTGCGCCAAATTCGTGCAGGTTGCTGTGCAAGCCAGTTTGCCGATACGCGCGGTCGGTGTCACTTGTGGTACCGCTGGAGGTTATGGCGTACGCGAGCGATAGACGTGGTTGACCCGGTAGCGGTAACTGCCAGCGCAGGCCGGCGTCGGCCGCCCAGCCGCGAATTTTGCGCCGCAACACGTTCGTGACCTCGTCGGGAGAATGCGTGCCAAACTCGACCATCGCCTCGTCGCCGCAAACGCGTGCGACGTCAAGCCAGTGGTGGAGACTTTCTTTGGGCCGCAGGTTGGCCTCGCCTTCCAAACTGGCGCCGACCCAGGTCAACCGGGCGTCCGAGTCGTCATGCACCGCGGCCCGTACCACCTGCCCAACAGATTCGGTCGTTGAGCGGTCGCGATGGCGCAGCATGAACAAGTTGACCGAATGGTTCGGCCGCCATTCCCACCCCGCGTTTGCGATCCAACGGATAACGTCTTGCTGCTCCGGATCGATACCGTCTTGGTCGCTTCGGCTGCGGCCCAATTCGCGTGCCGCAGCAAGCGAGAACTCGAACTTGTCACTCCCGCCCGACACGCGCAGTGCGTCGAGCTCTTCGTCCAGCCACCACCGGCGTTCGTCTTCGAAGTTGAGGCGGCCCAGCTCAAAGTCCAGCCCGCTACCGCCTACGCTCCGACCGTGCAACCACATTTCTCCACGTTCCACATACCGAGTCCAGCCTAAACGCTCGTCCCCCTCGCGTAGCGCTTTGTCGGCGCCCAAGCGCCCTTGCACAAAGAGCGACCACCTATCGGTGACGCTGTAAAACGCTTCTGCTTCTAGGCTCAGCGTCGACAGACGACTGCGTCCATCGTCGATGGGCTCGGAAAGACGTGGCGACATTCGTTCATGGTCGAGGGCCACCTCGCCCGAAACGGTCAGCGTTCGGCCAAAAATATCAGTGTGCCAAGGGTCGCTGGTTCGCCGCTGATCTTCACGTTGGGTCAGCCGTTGACGCAACTCGCTGTCGGCCGATGCCGTTGTGGCCGGTGCCGTTGTGTCAGTCTCCGCTGTGGTTTTGTCAGCGTTGGCCAGGGCAGCAAACGCAAGCAGCGCTAGCGCGATGACAAGGGGAGCGATCAAGGCAGAAATAGAACTGTATGGGTGTGACGAACATCCGCGTTTCTGCACGGCGCTGACCATGAGCCTATCCTACTGTTCGCGGGCGACTAGTCGGCCGGGGGCGGTAGGCGAGCGATGAACTCTTTCAGATGCGCCGTCATGGATTCGTAGGCGAAGTTGTACGTGAGCCGGCGCAGAACCCCACGCTTGAGGTTGTCTGAAGTCACTTCGCCGAGGTGGTCCTCCTGCCTGTTTTTGCACTGGCGGTAGTGGTCCATCTGGTCTGGAAAGTAATGTAGGCACATCGCATAGTCCCCACTCGACCCGTAATGCTGATCTTGCGGCGGCAGCACCAACGCCGTGTGCGCCGAGCTGATGATGTGCTGTTCGGGAACGACTGAGTACTGCAAAATTACTTTGTCGGCAGCGATGTCCGGCAGCACCACGCGCTTTCGGGTGCTGTAGTACATCAGGGTCGAGGACGAGCGGGCAGCGTCGCGGA
>JAOTTZ010000231.1 GCA_029864165.1 Burkholderiaceae bacterium | reverse complement strand
GGTCGTTGTCGAAGAACAAGCGCAGGTCGCTTACTCCATAGCGCAGCATCGCCAGTCGGTCGACACCCGAGCCGAACGCAAAGCCAATGTAACGCTCAGGGTCGAGGCCCATGTTGCGAATGACCTGCGGGTGCACCTGGCCGGCACCAGAGACCTCCAACCAGCGGCCTTTCAGTGGCCCGGTACCGAACATGATGTCGACTTCTGCACTCGGTTCGGTGAACGGAAAGTAGCTGGGGCGAAACCTGATTTCGAGATCCGTAGCCTCAAAAAAACTTTGAATGAAACGCACATACACTGCCTTCAAGTCCTTGAAGCTCACGTTCTCGCCCACCCATAGGCCCTCGACTTGATGGAACATCGGCGAGTGGGTCGCATCGCTGTCCACGCGGTAGGTGCGGCCCGGCGCAATGACGCGTATTTCCGATATGGGCAAGCCGGCGTCGAGCAACGCGCGGTGGCGCTTGACATGCGCCACCGCGTAGCGGATTTGCATCGGGCTGGTGTGGGTGCGCAGCAGGTACCCCCCTTCGACATAGAAGGTATCGTGCATCGAACGCGCGGGGTGATTCTCTGGCGTATTGAGCGCGGTGAAGTTGAACCAGTCGTTTTCGATCTCAGGCCCATCGGCCACGTCAAAACCCATAGAGTTGAATATGGCTTCTATGCGTTGCATCGCGCGCGTGATCGGGTGCAATCCACCGACGCCGCGGTGGCGGCCTGGCAGGCTCACATCTAAAGCCTCGGCTTTGAGCTGTTCCTCAAGTTCCGCATCGGCCAGCGCCTTACGACGCGCCTTCAGCGCGGCATCGATCTGCTGTTTGGTCGCGTTGACCGCTGCACCCCGCGTTTTCTGCTCTTGCGGCGCCAACGCTGCCACACCCTTGAGCAACTCCGTCAACTGGCCGGCCTTGCCGAGGTAACGCGCCTTGGCGTTCTCCAACTCGGCCGCGGTGGTGGCGCTTGCAAGATCGTCCAGCGCCGATTTCGTCAATCGTTCAAGGTCGGTCATGGCGTAAAAATTGCCGGCGGATCAAGTTGACGAACCACATAAACAAAGAAGGCCGCAGTAGATGGCGGCCTTCTGATGCACATCGCCCGGCGCGGTCAGAGACCGAGAACGCCCTCACAGTTCACGCGAGTTGGGCTTTGACCTTTTCAACGATGCCACCAAAAGCGGCCGGGTCGTTCACAGCCATGTCGGCGAGCACCTTGCGGTCGATTTCTATTGCGGCCCTCTTCAGCCCAGCCATGAACTTGCTGTACGTCAACCCGAGATCACGCGACGCAGCATTGATGCGCGCAATCCACAAATTACGAAACACGCGTTTCCTGGTTCGACGGTCACGATAGGCGTACTGCCCGGCACGCATCACCGCTTGCTTGGCAACGCGAAACACGTTCTTGCGACGCCCACGGTAGCCCTTGGCAAGAGCGATTACTTTTCGGTGACGCGCGTGCGCCGTTACACCACGTTTTACGCGAGGCATGAGCTTTCTCCTTCAAACCAACGATTTCATTCACAAGCCCGCATAGGGCAGCATTTGCGCCATATGGATCATGTTGGTCTTGTGCACCCCAACGGCGCCACGCAACTGGCGCTTGTTCTTGGTGGACTTCTTGGTCAAGATGTGCCGCTTGTACGCCTGACCGCGCTTGACGCTGCCGCCCGCACGCACCCGAAATCGCTTGGCCGCACTTTTCTTGGTCTTCATTTTCGGCATAACTGCTCCTTCAAATCTCCAACTTCAAACTGTCAATTCTTCTTCTTTGGGCCCAGCACCATGATCATCTGTCGCCCCTCAAGCTTGGGCATATTCTCGACCACGGCCACGTCGGCCAGCTCATCGCGAATTCTCTCCAGCAAGCGCATTCCGATCTCCTGGTGCGTGATCTCGCGTCCGCGGTAGCGCAGCGTAACTTTGCCTTTGTCGCCGTCTTCTGCGATGAAGCGGCGCAGGTTGCGCATCTTGATCGCGTAATCTCCCTCGTCGGTACCCGGTCGGAATTTAACTTCCTTGATCTCGATGATTTTTTGCTTAGCCTTGGCGTCCGCAGCGCGCTTTTGTTCCTGGTACTTGAACTTGCCGTAGTCCATCAAGCGGCAGACCGGTGGATCTGCAGTGGCTGCTATCTCCACCAAATCGACATCCAATTCGCCCGCCATGCGCAGTGCTTCCTGGACATCCACGATACCGATGGACTCATTCTCGACGCCGTTCAACCGCACTTCCGGGGCGATGATCTCTCGATTCAGTCTGTGCTTGCGCTCTACGTTGGGTGTGCGACGGTCTGCGTAAGTAGCGATGGGGTAAACCTTTCAATGGGCTCGAAGGCAACGAGCCCCAGCCAAACAATAGTATGCAGCCGGTCGAAAATCACGGATCATTGACGTGACGCAATAGCGCTCGACAGCTTAGCCATGAAGCTATCGAGCGCCATCACACCCAAATCCTGATTGCCACGGGCGCGCACCGCAACGGCTCCGTCAGCCTTTTCCTTGTCGCCCACGACAAGGATGTACGGAACCTTTTGCATCGAATGCTCACGGATTTTATAGCCAATCTTTTCGTTGCGCAAATCGGTGCTAACTCTAACCCCTTGTTTTTGAATCGTTTTTGCCACTTGGTGAACGTAGTCTGATTGCGCATCGGTGATGTTGGTCACGCAGACCTGCACGGGTGCCAGCCAGACGGGCAACGCCCCCGCATACTGTTCGATCAGGATGCCGATAAAGCGTTCGATACTGCCTACGATAGCACGGTGCAACATCACCGGAGGCTTGCGTTCGCTGGTCTCGGTCACGTACTCGGCACCCAGACGCTCAGCCATCGAAAAATCGACCTGCATCGTGCCGCACTGCCACTGGCGGCCCAGCGCGTCTTTCAAGGTGTACTCGATCTTCGGGCCATAGAATGCGCCCTCCCCGGGCGAAGTCACGAACTCGCAGCCCGAACTGCGCATGCTCTCCATCAGAGCGTACTCGGACTTATCCCAGATCTCATCGGCTCCAATCCGAGCATCGGGCCGCGTAGCGACCTTGTAGATGATGTTGGCAAAACCAAAATCACGGTACACCTTTTGCAGCAACGCCGTATAGGCAACGCATTCGTCTAGGATCTGATCTTCGGTGCAGAAGATATGCCCATCGTCTTGCGTGAACCCGCGCACGCGCATGAGACCGTGCAGCCCGCCAGTGGGCTCGTTACGGTGGCATTGCCCGAATTCCCCATAACGCAGCGGCAGATCGCGGTAGCTCTTGATCCCTTGCTTGAAGATCAGAATATGCCCCGGACAGTTCATCGGCTTCAACGCGTAGTCGCGTTTTTCGCTTTCGGTGGTGAACATGTTGTCACGGTACTTGTCCCAATGCCCGGTTTTCTCCCAAAGACCTTTATCGAGCAGTTGCGGGCCTTTGACTTCGAGATAGCCGTTGTCCAGGTACACCTGGCGCAGGTACTGCTCGACTTGCTGCCACACCGTCCAGCCCTTGGGGTGCCAAAACACCAGCCCCGGCGCATGTTCGTCGGTGTGAAACAAGTCGAGCTCGCGCCCAAGGCGACGATGGTCTCGTTTCTCGGCTTCCTCCAGCATGCGCAAGTACTGTTGTAGATCCTCCTTGCTGGCCCAAGCCGTGCCGTAGATGCGTTGCAGCTGCTCGTTGCGCTGGTCGCCTCGCCAGTACGCGCCAGCCACCTTCATCAGCTTGAAGTGCTTGAGTCGTCCCGTCCTGGGTACGTGAGGGCCACGACACAGGTCTTCGAAATCACCCTCGCGGTATAACGAAACCTCATCGTTGGCCGCAATGCTCTCGATGATCTCGGCTTTGTAATGCTCGCCCAATCCCTTGAAATAGGCCACAGCTTCGTCGCGCGGCAGCACTCGGCGCACGACGGCTTCGTCCTTCTTAGCCAGCTCGGCCATCTTTTGCTCTATGGCGACCAGATCCTCGGGTGTGAACGGACGCTTGTAGGCAAAGTCGTAGTAAAAGCCATCCTCGATCACCGGGCCTATGGTCACTTGCGCCTCGGGAAACAGCGCCTTCACCGCGTAAGCCAACAGATGGGCGGTGGAGTGGCGGATGATCTCCAACCCTGCAGCGTCTTTGTCGGTCACGATCGCAAGCTGCGTGGCGCGTTCGATGCGAAAACTCGTGTCTACGAGGGTCGCGTCGGTGCCCTG
>JAOTTZ010000230.1 GCA_029864165.1 Burkholderiaceae bacterium | reverse complement strand
TGTAGGGGGTGGCGTGGCCAGTGTGAGCGTAGATGGCATCGCGCAGCCCGGCATGGCGGTGCCGCTGGTGGACGACGCCGGTGCCCACCATGTGATGGTTCGCTTGCACTGAGCATCTCTGGGCCAGGTTGTTTGAGCCGGGCTTGTCCACTACATCGCGGTGACCTGCGCGGTGGGCATTGTGCCTCGCTGTCCCCTGCCTCGCTGCTGTGCGGCAAACGACAACCGCGCTCGCTCAGGACGACCAGGATGCACGGTAATCAAGGCCCCCTACCGCATGGGCGTGCGAGAATGCCCATCTACTTGTACCAGGAGTACGCCGTGAAGATACGCCGCAGCATTTTTTCCGCTCTAGTTCTTCTTGTCACTTTGCCGGTAACTGTCTGGGCGCAAAAAGATACTCTCCTGCCGCCAGGAGCAGACAACACCACCATCTGGCACGGTGTCTATTTGCCCGCCAAACGCACCATTAAAGCGAGCCAAATCCTCAATTTCGAACAGACAGCGGGCAAAAAAGTCGGTGTCGCGATGTATTACGTTGGTTGGTACATCAACGCCTGGGCAGACGTACAAAGGCAAATCAACGTATGGGAGCCCATGGGAATCAAGACCCACGTTGTCTGGGAGCCTCGCCTCAAGGGTGGTAAGGACCCCCTAGAAGCGATCGAAAATGGCTCGCAAGACGCCATCATTAAAGACTTTGCCGCCAAGGCCAAGGCGTACGGCCAGCCGTTCTTCCTGCGGTTCGCACACGAAATGAACGGAGACTGGTACCCATGGAGCGGTTTCAATACTGGTGGCGCCACCAATGTGGGTCCGGCAAAGTACGTCAGCGCCTGGCAGCGTGTTTGGTGGATCTTTAAGCTGGAAGGGGCGGACAATGTCGTCTGGGTCTGGGCGCCCAACTGGAAAAGCGTTCCAGACAAACCTTGGAACGCCTTGCAAAGCTACTATCCAGGAAATATGTACGTAGACTGGGTCGGCGTGGATTTTTACGGGCTGCGCTGGGATAACGAGTCAGTTGCTACAAACCTCGCCGCCGTATCCGCATACGCATACAAGCCCATCATGGTTGCCGAAACCTCGGCTGCTGATTGCGCAAACTACTATTCCGGCGTTACGCCCATAGAGGCAAAGGCCAATTGGATCAAAGAACTCTTCACCGAAATTGAAGTCCCAACCACCAACGTGCGCGCGGTGTTCTGGTTCAATGAAAACAAGACTGGTGAGGCAGACTGGACGCTCGATTCTTGCCCGAGCCCAGCTACGAGAAATGCCTACCGTGATGGCATCGGCGATGCTCGATACAAGTCGCGCTAGCCCGGTAGCCGCGCACTGAGATGCCATTGCCCATGGCTCAAGGGTACTGCTACTGCCCTGTTTGGTTCCGGCTCGTCCGGCTTAGGAATGTTAACGTGAAAGACACGGGCCACGAGGCGAACGCTACTCTGGCCTGCCGCTAGCCAAAGCGAAAGAGCGATAACGAGAACGCCGAATCAGGCTGCGGCGGGCGCGGGCATGTAGCCGTGCTTGTGCAGCATCTTGAGCCATCGCGGGGCGTTGCGCGCCACGCTCAGAGCTTCGTAGTTGACCTCTTTGTCTTCGTAATGGGTGCCGGTGCTGATCATGGCAAAGACGATGCGCAGCATCTTGTGCGCCAGTGCAATGATTGATTTCTTGCGGCCCTTGCGGATGTTCATCGAGTCGAACTTGTCCTTGGGCCAGGTGTCGGACAGGTGTCAGTTCAATCCAACATTTATCGTTGGCTACTCTCAGAAGCTGTGAAAAGCGACCCTGGGGCTTTCTGATGCGTCGCGAAATCAATCACGGGGCATGGTGTCAGTTCTAACATTCCAACATTTCTGTTGGGCTCCTCCAATGGCCAGACCTCTTTAGTCTGAACCAACACCGAATCGGCAGGCGACTAGATTCGCTCATTCCAGTATCCTGGCTCACGACTTTGATGTGCGATGGCAAACACGCGTGGCCCGCTCGTTTCATCCTCTTCGTACACGATGGTGTAGGGGAAACGATCGAAGTGGTAGATGCGCAAGCCGTCTTCCCCATGCGGTCCACGCTGCTGGTTCTCGACGATAAGGTCAAGAACGCGCTCGTACTCAGCGAGGAACGCTTCGGCGACCATGCTGCTGGCGCGCGTTGCATAGTATTCAGCCGCGTCACCTAGTTCAGCTTCCGCGCCAGGGTGAAGCCAATATCTCACGCGATTCTGGCTCGAACGCGCGCCAGTGCCTCATCGCCAGGCACCATGGAAACTTTGCCACTCTGAACCTCTTCGCGACGGCGAAGAGCAAGGTCCATCCACGCCTTCTGAGCTTTTGACTTGGGTTCGAAGCTGGCGAGTAACAACTCAAGCATTCGGGCACGATCCTCGGGTGGAAGGCCAAGAACTTCCGCTGCAAGATCCTGGACGGGAATAGTCATGATGACTCCGGGAACTCAAATAAGTGTAAGGATGCCACAGATACGCGAAACACTCCTGGTCGGAAACATGGGGTCAATGAGGAACACAGGAACATGGGGTTACGGGCGCGAGCTGATCCCGCCTCGCTATACGCAACCCGAAGCTGAGTTGCGCATGCAGCTGCCTGCTCAAGCACCGCCAGGCATCACGCCAGGACAGCTGACCACTGCTACCCAGACCGCCGAGGTCGCAGCCGTGTAGTGAAGACTCTTGCGCCCCTCTATTGAAAAAATCAACAACTTAGCCGCGGTCTCCGGGTCGAGCTGCGAAAGACGGGCGAGTGTCGCAGTCCTGCAAGGCGTGGCCCAAAAGCGTCAGCCGTCGGCGGACTTGGAACCGTCCGGCGACGCGGAATCGCAGCTCAGAAGTACAGGCGCCAGCGCAGCGTCGCGCTCGCCGGCAGATGGCCGAACTCAGACTGGGGCTGTTGCGCTTTATTCAGACCTTGGCCGCTTGCGTTCGACAAAGACAGCAGCAGGTCGGATTCGTTGCTCACCGAATAGACGAGGTTCAACTGGTGCAGCAGCGACGCCGGCCGGTGACCCGATGCGTTCTTCAGTGCGCTGATCAGCAGCGTGTAATTCGCTCGCAGCAGCGGTGTGACGTCCTTCTGCGCTGCAAAGCCCAGCACATTTCGGCTCAAGTGCTGCTGCAGTCCATGTGTCACGAGCCGGTCGGTAGACAACCGCGGCAGCGCGGCCTCGCGGCGCGCGCCGCGTCCGTTGTCGTACCACTCGATCGAAACCAGGGCGCCGTTTTCAAACTGATAGTCCAGCCCGGCGATCCAAGCGAGAACCCGTTCTCCTGTTGGCTCAAGCCTCGAATGCAGGCCCTCGATGCGCCAGCCAACACCGCGCGCGTCGCCCTCGAGCGACGCGCCCAAGACCTTGTTGCCGATGACCTGCCCGGCAACAAGCGCTATTTGCGAAGTCGCCCCGGCCTGGCGGCGATAGTGCAACGCTGCGCTGTCTTTGACCGACGCATCGTCGTGCGGCGCCAGCGCATAGACGCCGGTGAGCGAAGAAAAATCAGACGGGTACCAGTTGAGCACCGCAGCGTCTATGCCCGGCTTGTAGTCGGTATCGAGGTCGGTCGGTGCGAAGGCACCGAAAACGTTCAACGGTTGCCAAAAGCGGCCGCTACCCCAGTCGATAGGCTGGCGGCCCACCGAGACGCCCGTCCGACCGAAGCGGCGCTTGTAAACCGCACGGTCGACCTCCCAGCCGATGCGTGTAAAACGCTGAACGCCGTCACCACTGGTCCGGCTGTCCGCCAGCACGCGATAACGGAATAACGCGCTCGAATGCGCGCCGCCTGCAACGAAGCCGCGCAGCTTCTGGCGCATCGTTGCCACATGCGCTGACCACTCGTTATCGCCGCCGTGGTTGCCGGCCATCAGGCGCAGGCTCTGCTGGTCTGCGGTGGGGGTATCGACGCCCGGAGTATCAGCGCCTGTATCTCCAGCCACCGGATGCGCGGCACTGCCCAGCACGGACACGCGGCCGGTCCACTCGACCGCCTCTGCGCCCTGCCCACCGGCAAGTATCGGCAGCAGCAACGCCAATCGCAGCGTTGCCGCATACCGTTGCGATTCACGCCGGCTCGGACTGCCGCAGGCGTTCATGGCGTTGGTCGTTCTCGATGCGTCCATCGCGCAAGGTGACGATGCGCTCGGCACGTTCCATCACGCGCGGGTCGTGGGTCGA
>JAOTTZ010000229.1 GCA_029864165.1 Burkholderiaceae bacterium | reverse complement strand
CGTCCTGTGCCGCAAGCGCGCGCCATTGAGCTTGGTCGCGCAGGCACTGCAAAGCCTGCACATCCCCTATGCCGAAGTTGGGGAGTGGGCGCTGAACGCCTGCGCCGAGGTGCGCGACCTCGTGGCCGTGCTCGACGTATTGGCTTCACCGCAGCACCATTTATCGCTCGCGCACGCATTGCGCAGCCCCTTGTTCGGTGTCAGCGATGAGGATTTGGTGCAGCTCGCCGTGCGGGCCGGCGCTGAGGGCGACTGGTGGCTGGCACTGACGCAATACCCGCATTCCAGTCCGGCCTTGCAGCGTGCGTCGACGCTGTTACAGGCTTGGCGGGCTGCGGCGGACCAGCTGCCGCCGCACGACTTGCTCGACCGTGTGGTGTCCGAGGGCCAATTGCATGCGCGCGTGGCCGCTGCGGTGCCGCCGGAAAAGCGGTGCGCGGCGTTGCACGCCATCGACGCCTTGCTTGCACAGGCCCTGACGTTAGACGGTGCGCGCTACGCGACGCCCTACAACTTTGTGCGTGCTGTCAAGCAACGCGCCGTCAAAGTCAGCACACCGGCGCCCGCCGACGCGGTGCAACTTCTCACGGTCCATGGTGCCAAGGGTTTGGAGGCCAAGGTGGTTTTCGTGCTCGACGCGGTGCCCGAACGACAAAAGGCCGAGACCATGTCCTTACTGGTTGACTGGCCTGTAGAGAGCGAACGCCCCGAGCGTTGCGCATTCGTCGCCAGCCAGGCGCAGTGCTCGCCTTCGTTGCAAGACTTGCTGGATCGGGAATCGGTGCAACGCCGGCGCGAAGAACTCAACGGCTTGTACGTGGCGATGACGCGCGCACGCGAACGCTTGGTCCTGAGCCATACGGAGCCGCATCGCCAGTCGGTCGAGACGACCTGGTGGCAGCGTCTCGAAGATCATGCTGTCCAGTGGGTCTTCGCAGCGGTCGATGCGGCAGCCGTCAAGGCAAAAGATGGATTTGCGCTGACAACCTTGCCACGGTGGGGTAGCGCAACGGCAAATGCAGCCCTCGCACCGAGCCGCGGACCAGCGACACAGACCGACAGCGCAACGCAACTCGGATTGGCCGCACACCGCACCCTCCAATGGGTGACCGCGCTGGCGCCAGATCGGCAAGAACCGTCGTTACCAGCCTGCGCGCGCGCTGCCGCAGCCGAGTTTGGTGCACAGGAGGCGGAAGTGGCTGCCTACGCGAGGCGCGTGTTGCGCAGCCCTGCTTGTGCACGCTTCTTCAATAGTGCAGTGCTGCATTGGGCTGGCAACGAGGTGGCCGTGCCAGAAGCAGGTGAAGTGCTGCGCATCGATCGTTTGCTTGCGCTTGCTGTTGAAGGCAACCCTTCGCGTTATGAGTGGTGGGTACTCGACTACAAGCTGCACCGCTTGCCACATACGCTGCACGAATACCGGTCGCAATTGCTACGCTACCGTAACGCTGTGCAACGCTTGCAGCCGGGTGAGGCAGTGCGTTGTGCCTTCATTACCGGTAACGGCGAAGTTGTCGAGATTGACTCGACTTAGAGCACCCCGAATCTGTCCCAGCTTAAAAGGGCCACTTTGACCTGTTTGATTCAAGCACTTCCAGGATGAGACACGCTTTCCAATAGTGGCCGGGGCCAGTGTTGCCCCAAGAACCATGACCGACCCACCCGCCCTCGCTAACAAGGCCAGCCCTACGCGCAAGCTCGGGCGCTTCGAGCTGCGGCAACTGCTGGGTAAAAGCGCCGCGACCATGTCGTGGCTCGTGTTCGACCCTGAGCGGGCGCTGGAAGCGGTGTTATACATGCCGCGCGTACAACCGGCCGACTCGGTCGCGACGGAGAAGTGGCTGTCAGACGTCCAGCTGGCCGCGCGCTTGGACCACCCGCATTTGGCGCGTCCATTGGAAATTGCGGTACAGGACCATTGGCCCTACTTGGCGGTCAGCAGATCCCTCCGTCAGACTTTGGCGGAGTGGATGCTCGCGCACCCCGACGCGGTGGCGGGCGAGGTGGCAAGAATGATTTGTCAAGCGCTGGAGGCGTTGGCTTTCGCGCACGACGCCGGTGTGGCGCACGGGGACCTGCAGCTCTACCACCTGCTGGTCGATGAACGCGAGTGTGTCAGTGTGGCCGGCTTGGACATGGTTGCTGAGGCGGAAATGTCGGGTGGAGTACGGCAGCCGATGGCGCGGCCTGGTCACCACAGCCGCGGGCGCGGCGCACCTGTAGGCGCCGACCACTTGCGTGCCCAGCGCGGCGCTGCCGAGCGCGACGTGCTCGCTATCGGATTGTTGTTGCATCATCTCCTAACCGGTCAACCAGCGCTGGAGCAAGCAGACACAGCTGGCGCCATCGAGCGCCTGCCGCCCCTGGGGCGTGACATCGTTCGCTTGTCCCGGAGCACGCGCTATCCGATCGCCGAGGCTTTGCGCGCCATTGCCAACCGCGCCACCGACCATCAGCCGCGGCGGCGTTACCTCAATGCGCGCACCCTATTGAGCGCCCTACATGGTTGGCGCGAGGCTGACGCCAAGAAAAGCGGTGACCCCCTGGCGATTCTGGTCGATCGCATGCAAGCAGTAGGCCACCTGCCTACCATGCCCGACCTGGGTATCTTGATGTCACGCTTGTCGCTGCTAGAGCAGCAGAGCAACAATGAAATCGCCGAGCAGATACTCCATGACGTGGCGCTCAGCTTCGAGCTTTTGCGTCAAGTCAACTCGGCGCAGGTGCAGGGCACCCAAATAGCGGGCGCAGGCACCGTATTGACCGTTCGCCGCGCTATTGCCTTGGTCGGTATCAAGGGAGTGCGGCAGGCGGTAGCAGCTTTGCGAACCTGGCCTGGCCCACTGAACGAAAGCCATGCTGAGGCCTTGAGCCAGCTGATGGTGCGCGTGCGCCTGGCCGGCCACATGGCGCAGGCGCTGCGTCCTGCAGGCTACGATGCCGAGGTGATGTACTTGCTCGCGCTGCTGCAAAACCTGGGCCGCCTGATGTTGCAGTACCACTTTCCCAACGAAGCGGAACAGATCCACGCGCTGATGCAAACTTTGGCACCCACCGAAGCCGGTGGCCGCGAACTGTCAGGCATGAATGAAGAAGACGCTTCATACGCTGTGCTGGGCGTCAGCATCGAGTCGATAGGCGTCGCAATTGCGCGTCAGTGGGGTCTGTCCGAAGAAGTGTTGCACATGATCCGCCGCGTGGCGGTCTCGCGGCCGGTGCGCATGCCAGATAACGATGCCGATTTCCTGCGCACTGCCGCCAGCGCGGCCAACGAGGCTGTCGACGCTTTCCTCTCGTCGCGACCGCACAAAGTCGGCGCGGCGGTTGCCAATGTTGCGCAACGCTACGCGCGTTCGCTCGACATCAACGCCAAGGGACTCCGCGATGCTTTACAGGGTGCGCGTGCCGCGTTGGACACTGGCGCAGCGGTGAGGCCAATCAAAGGTGTGTCCAGTCCCGGGCTGGCGCGTGAGGAGTTTGCAGATACGGGAGGGCAGCTTTTCGAGTTTTCAGAATCTCAACAAGCTAGCCCGACGCGTCGCAACGCCTGAAGCGGACGCGTCATGGCCGCCACCAGCCACGCCAAGACCACGCCCAAGCCTGCCATGCTCGGCCGGTTCGAGTTGCGGCGCGTGTTGGGCCAGGGCGGGCAAGCGACCGTTTGGCTCGGTTACGACCCGCGCTTGGACCGCGAGGTTGCGGTCAAGCTGATGCGCCTCGGTACGGGTGGCAACGATGACGCCGCGACGGTAAGCCAATGGTTGCAAGAGGCGCGCAGCGTGAGCCGCTTGAACCACCCGCACATCGTTCCCGTGTTCGAAGCCGACGTGCACGAGCAGCAGCCCTATCTGGTATTTGAGTATGTGTCGGGTTGCACGCTCGCCGAGGTCATGCGCGCACGCAAAAAACCCCTATCGGCGCGCGACGCCACAACGATGATATTAGGTGTGTTGGACGCTTTGCACACCGCGCACATGAACGGTGTCGTGCACCGCGACCTGAAGCCTTCGAATATCCTGGTCGACGATAACGGTCGCGCGCGCGTGATGGATTTCGGTATTGCCGCAAAAACATCCACCCGTGCTCGAAACAGCGGCGGCCAGGCTCGAATCGTCGGTACCCCTGGCTACATGTCGCCGGAAGCCTCACGCGGGGAATCTCCGTCGCCGGCGATGGACGTTTTCGCCGCGG
>JAOTTZ010000228.1 GCA_029864165.1 Burkholderiaceae bacterium | reverse complement strand
GTTCTCCCGCGTTTCTTTTGCGAATAGCTTGGCATCATTGGCGATGGCCAATAGTAGGCATTGCGGCAGTGGTTTCAGTTCCGAGTACAGGCGCTCCTGCGTAGCCTCCGGGTTGGCACGAGCTCTGAAGGCACTAAATGCCTCTGTGATGCCGACACCGGGCGCATCAGTGATCCAATAGCGCACGAAATCGATCAATTCTCCAGGACGGTGTAGCAGTTGCGTGAATGCCCATTCAATGTCTGCCACGGCGACCTCACGACCGGTGGCGCCTTTGTAGCGGTGAGAGACAAAGGCGGCGAAGTTGAGCCCGAGAAGCGGGAAGTCCAAATAAGCGGCCAGCTTGAATGCGGTTTTGGAATGGTCACCGATCAGCGCCAGCAATTGGGATTTAGAGGACCCCGTCAATAGCAACAGCAGCCCGCCTGGGTGAGCGTTGAACAAGGCCCGCACTGCCTTCATTGCGGCGTCGCCGCGCCCTGCCCTGGCCAATGTTTGCGCTTCATCGAGCATCAACAAGACTGGGCGCTTTGGCTCTAACCGTCTCAGTTCAGTAAACTGGGTAGCCATCCAAGCACCGGCGTCGCTGGAGGGGGTGAGGGCTTGCGGCGGCACCATCCCGACACTCACGCCCAAGGCACCTACGGCGGTCACCGCAGTTTGACCACGTCGCGTTGACAGCTCGCGCAGTACGCTGGCCAATACCGTATTGACGGCACCGAGCGGGTCGGCCTCACCCAAAAGGTCCACATACACGGGTCTCAAACCTGCAGACTCGGCATGCTCTTGCAGGTCATGGGTCAGAAAATATGTCTTGCCGGTTTGACGTGGTCCGAACACGGCCAGCGGCCGACGCGGCGCATCGGTCAACATGGCCAGGTAGTGCTTTGCTAGGTCAGCGCGGGGGAAGCGCCAAGGGTCATCAAGCTGCATTCCCACATTTTCCCACAAAATCGGGAATTCCCGCTTTTTTGGGAATTTCCGGGAATCGCAAGTCGGGACATCAGACACAGAAAGCTAACCAGAGCGCGCTAATGCTAGCTGTCGATCAAGGTCAGAATCGCGGCGACGTCTTGCCTTTGACCAAGCAGCCTCACGACATCCAAATAGTCGTTGCGCTCGAAATAGAACCGGCAGGGGCAGCTCACGGCGGCCCCGCTGCAAGTCCCTCAAGTAGCCCTGCACGGGCCAGCATTTCAGCATGGCCTTGTTCTTCAAGCGCATAAACGCCACGCGCGGCCCGCCACACCAAACCCTTTTCCTGCAGTGCACTCAGTGCTTGTTGGACATTGGGCGTATCCAGTTTGGCATCGACCTGCATTGCACCGCTCGCCACCGCCTTTCCATAGAGAGAAAACGTGGCCGCCTCAAACGGCGCGTACTCTGCACCCTTGGCAGCAAGCACCCGAAAGACAGCCGCTTGCAAGGGAGTTAAGCTGCGTATCACCCTAAGAAAATCCGCCTGCGTCTCCTCAATCTGCTTGGCCACTTGTTGCGCAAAGTGCATCTGTACATCTGCGGTTACTGGCGCGAAGTCAAACCTCACGGCGTCTGCAGCACCGCCTAGCACTTCAGGTCGAAAACCCGCCTCGACAAACAATGTGTACGCCGCATCGATATCGAGCTGGCCGGGTAAATTGACATGACTGCAGAACCACTCAATGTAATCGCGACCAAGGTGCGGAAACTCCACCAAGGGCGCGCCGAAGAAGGCCTGATCCCGGTTGTTTCGTAACAACGCAAGTTTGTCTCGATTCGACCCAGTCGCCACGATACGCATGCCATGGTGCGAACTGCTGTTGAGTTCGTCACGGGCCGCCTTTAGAGCAAACATGGCATCGGCACCCGCTTCCGTTGTCAAAGCGTGTTGCGCTTCGTCGATGATTAGGACGATGCGTTGGGCTGTCTCATCCGACAAGGCAGCAAGTGCCCGTGTTGCGGAAACGCCGGTGCCCAAGCCAACGCGATCCATATCAAAGCTCAACCCTCCCACGTTTACCTTGTCCATCCCAGCGGATCGCGCCAATCGCGCAATGACACCTTCTTTGCCGGCAAGGCCAGATCGGATCGCCGCTACGATGGATTGCCCCGGGTCGGCCTTGCGATCTTCCCACAGGTCAACATACAACGTGAGCGCGTGCAGGCGCTCGAGTTGTGGGCGAAGGTCCTCACGCAAGAACGTGGACTTCCCGGTGCGCCTCGGTGCAGCCAGGAATATCCCGGAGGCCGCCGCACTGCCCGCCGTGTCTGACATGACTTGGGCTGCGATACGCTCGGCAAGCTCACGGCGATGGAAAATGAGTGGCATCGACAATACTTACGGCGTTACTATGTCAAATTATAACGCTATATAGTAATGTAGTCTGGCGTAGTCGCACGTTCGTTCAGCTATTCAGAAATTCCTCGATAAGCCCTGCTAGCGCCTTGCGCCTGTCTTCGGGCAGCACCCCGACCTCGAGGTGAATCACCGCCCTACCCTTCGCGTCCGAAGCCAACACCCCTACCTTCTTTCCTGCCTTCGATATTTTCAGTTCTTGATAGCGTTGAAGCGTTCAACTCGCGCCCCATTGCGGGCGAAGACTCGCCGGCTGGCCGGCTTCAATCGATTTCGCCACGAGCGATAGCAAACAGCTCCTCATCATCTGCCTGGGTTCGCGCCCGCCCTGGCCCTGAGGCGCGCCCCTCCTCGATCAACTCGCGCAGCCGCTGCTTGGCCTGCTCTTCCTGGTCTCTTCGGACCAAGTCGCGGATGTACTCGCTCGTGTTGCCGTAGTTGCCGGTGCGCACACGCGCATCGATGTATGTGCGCATAGATTCAGGCAGGGCGAAGCTCATAGTGCGTCGACTCATGGCGCAATGCTACGTGCTGTGACAACAGTTATCAACGCTCTGTGCTTAATCTCAGCCCACAAACAGTCATACCGATCAACGATCCTCGCGGGTGTGCCACAGACGCAAAATAAACGCTTTCTCGCTCGTCAATTCGTAGCGCATCTCGTAGTCGCCCACGACCATGCGACGCACGTCTCGCGGTGCGAATTCTGGCAACGCGATACCGATGCGTGGTTGGGTGGCCAAAACCTTAGGTGCCGCCGTCAGTTTGTGCACGATGCTTGCTGCGGCGCGCGGATTCACGGGAGCCAGGAAGCCGTGAAGCCGGGCTAAGTCGCCCAAAGCCTTGCTGATCCAATTTACCCACACGCTGGGACAGGCAAGGGCTTATCGCTCTCTAGGCTTGCAACCCATGCCTCGACAGCCAACTGATCAACGGTGCGCCCGGCGTCCACGTCGGCCAATCCGTCGAGAGTCAGGCGATGTCGTTGCTGTTCTTGTTCGACAAATGCGCACAAGGCTTGTTTGACAATCCAACCGCGCGAGCGCTCAAGACGTGAGGCAAGCTCGTCGACCTGCTCGGCTAGCGGGATCGGTACATGGGCCGTGAAAACGCGGGTGTCTGGCGAAGCCATTAGATTAACCTTGATTCAAAGTGAATCGATATCATACCGCGGCGAGCCCAGATGGGCGATGGCCTTCGTCAACCAGGGCCTCGGAAAGCAATGCGACAGTGAGGGGGTGTCGCAGAAAACGGAATTGCAGAGGATGCAAAAGCCGACGATGTACATCACATTTTCAGAGCGGACGACGGCAATAGCCTTCGTATGCCATGCCTACCGCATCAGGCGATCGAGTCGGGCCCGATGCGCCCGAAATGCGTCCTCTGCCGCTTGCTTGCCGAGCGCCTGCAACGTTGTGGTCATCGAGGCGTCCACGCGATCCATTTCAGACAAGGCCTGTTGTCCTGCGCCGGGCTCGTGGTTGATGCGTAGATACCGCGTACCCAGCAGCCCCGCCACTTGGTCGCAAGCCAAGCGCTCTTGCGCAGAGATGATGAATGGCACGATAGAGCCCGCCCATTCGCGACCAGCCTTCGGCACCGTAGCAGCCATGGCGCCACTGCCGACGCCTGCCGTACCAATACTCAGGACTTCCATGCGGTCCAGTGCGTCTGACCAACGTCGGGCGGCCTCGAAGACCACCAGCGCATCTGGGTTGTTGGCGACCAATCCGCCATCGATCATCGGCGTCTTGTCGATCAAGTGCGGCTCAAAGTAAGTCGGCGCCGCAGCGGTTGCCAGGCAAACATCCCGCAGTGAGGCGCTTGAGGCCATGCTCGCACCCAGCGGCCGACTCGTG
>JAOTTZ010000227.1 GCA_029864165.1 Burkholderiaceae bacterium | reverse complement strand
TGCTCTTCTTTTTGTTGCAGCGTCATCAAGTCGACGACATTGACCACGCGAACTTTGAGCGTTGGTAAATGCCGGCGCAGCAAGTCCACGGCCGCCAGCAACTCGAGCGTCGGCACGTCACCTGCGCAGGCCAGCACCACGTCGGGTTCGCCATCTTGATCGTTGCTCGCCCAATCGAAGATGCCGATGCCGGCGGCGCAGTGCTTGATGGCGGCGTTCATGTCCAGCCATTGCGGCTGCATTTGTTTGCCGGCGACGATCACGTTGACGAGGTTGCGTGAGCGCAGGCAACAGTCAGTGACGCACAGCAACGTGTTCGCATCCGGCGGCAAGTAAACGCGGATCACGTCGGCTTTTTTGTTCACGACGTGGTCGATGAAACCCGGATCTTGGTGCGAAAAGCCATTGTGATCTTGCCGCCAGACGTGCGACGTGAGCAAGTAGTTGAGCGAGGCGATAGAACGCCGCCACGGTATCTCATTGCACACTTTGAGCCATTTGGCGTGCTGATTGAACATCGAATCCACGATGTGGATGAAGGCCTCGTAGCACGAGAACAGCCCGTGCCTGCCGGTAAGCAGATAACCTTCGAGCCAGCCTTGACAGGTGTGCTCGGAGAGAATTTCCATCACCCTCCCGTCTGGCGCCAGGTTCTCGTCCTCCGGCAAGCGCTCGGCCTGCCAAGCACGGTTGGTGACTTCGAACAGGGCACCGAGGCGGTTCGATGCGGTCTCGTCTGGGCCGACGACGCGGAAATTGCGCGCGTCGGCGTTGCCCTGCATCACATCGCGCAGAAAGTTGCCCATGACCCGCGTCGACTCGGCGTCAACCGCACCGGGCTGCAGCACGCCGATGGCGTAGCTGCGGAAGTCCGGCAGGCGCAGGTCCTTGAGCAACAAGCCACCATTGGCATGCGGATTAGACCCCATGCGGCGAGCGCCCTGCGGCGCAAGCGCAACGATATCCGGGCGCGGCGCGCCGCGCTCGTCAAACAGTTCCTCGGGCCGGTAACTCTTGAGCCACTGCTCAAGCAACTGCAAGTGCTGCGGGTTGCTGGCGGTATCGGAAAACGGCACTTGGTGCGAACGCCAATAACCTTCGGTCTTCTTGCCGTCAACCTCCTTGGGCCCGGTCCAGCCCTTGGGCGTCCTGAGCACAATCATCGGCCAGCGCGCGGGCTCGGTTTGGCCTTTGGTGCGCGCTGCGCGCTGAATTGCGCGGATTTCTTCGGTCGCTGCGTCCAGCGTCGCAGCCATCTGCTGATGCATGGCTTGCGGGTCCGATCCCTCAACAAAGTAGGGCTTGTAGCCATAACCCACGAACAGCGCTTCGAGTTCAGCGTGCGGAATGCGCGCCAGCAACGCGGGGTTGGCGATCTTGTAGCCGTTCAAGTGCAAGATGGGCAACACAGCACCGTCGCTGGCCGGGTTGAGAAATTTGTTCGAGTGCCAGGCGGCAGCGAGCGGCCCGGTCTCTGCCTCGCCATCGCCCACCACACAGGCCGCGATGAGGTCGGGGTTGTCCAGCACGGCACCGAAAGCGTGCGACAACGCGTAGCCAAGTTCACCCCCCTCGTGTATCGACCCCGGCGTTTCGGCAGTGACGTGGCTGCCCACACCACCGGGAAACGAAAACTGGCGAAACAACCGCTGCATACCCTCGGCGTCGCGCGTGACGTTGGGATAGAACTCGGTGTAACTACCTTCGAGCCAAGTGCTGGCGACCAGCGCCGGGCCGCCGTGGCCTGGGCCGGCGATGTAGACCACGTCGAGATCGTGCTTGTTGATCACGCGGTTCAGATGCGCGTAAATGAAGTTGAGCCCCGGTGTTGTGCCCCAGTGTCCGAGCAGCCTGGGTTTGACATGCTCGGCCTTGAGCGGCGCCTTCAGCAGCGGGTTGTCGAACAGATAGATTTGGCCCACGGCGAGGTAATTGGCCGCGCGCCACCAAGCGTCGAGCAGCGAAAAGTCTTCTGCGGACGATGCCGACACTTTGCCTTTGGTCTTGCTGGTTTCCTTCATGGTCGTTCTCCTTTGTCAAACTCCTACGTGGGCGAGCGCTTCGCGCGCGAGAACGCGCGCTTCGTCCACCGGTATGGCCCAGACGTCTACTGGCTTGCCCGCCATGCTGATGCGCCCTTCTCGGCCGGTGGTTTCTGCGTTGGCAGCAGGGTCGAGCTCGATGCCCGCCCAACCCAGGCCGTCCAATATACGGGCACGCACGGCGGCTGCGTTCTCGCCGACCCCGCCGCCGAACAATATGCCGTCGGCGCCACCCAGCACCGCGAGGTAGGCCCCGACGTACTTGCGCGCTCGGTAGCAATACAAGTCCACTGCAAGACGCGCGGGGGGATCGTCGCTAGCGAGCAGCTTGCGCATGTCGCCGCTCACGCCTGAGACGCCCAGCAAGCCCGAACCTTCGTTGAGCAAACGTTCCATCTCGGTATGGCCCAAACCCTTGGCGCGCTGCAAGTAGGTCACAAGCGCAGGATCAAGATCGCCGCTGCGCGTCGCCATGACCAACCCCTCCAGCGGTGAGAACCCCATGGAAGTGTCGCGCGGAACACCACGCGCTATCGCGCTGACCGAGCAGCCGGCGCCGAGCTGAAACGAAATCACGCGGCCACCGTCAACAAGGTCTGGGCGCAATTCCCGCCAACGCGACCAGAGCGCCTGGTGAGCCAGGCCGTGAAAGCCGTAGCGCCGCAGCTCGAGCTCGGCAGTGAGTTCACGTGGCAGCGCGTAGGTGGTGGCCACTTCGGGCAACTGCGCGTAAAACGCCGTGTCGAATACCGCTACGTGCGGAATGTTCGCGCCCAACACCTCGCGGCAGGTGTGCAACCACGCCAGCGCGACCGGGTTGTGCAGCGGCGCCAGCGGCGCGAGCCGCTCGATCTCGGCTTCGACAGCGGCGTCTATCCTTCGGGTTGACGTCAAGCGCGTACCACCGTGCACCACACGGTGCGCCACCAGACGCGGCGGTGTAGGCAAGTGGCGATGGACAAAAGCGTTCAGCAACTCAGCGTGCTGAACGGCACCCGACTCATGGCGCTCCGCGCCGCATGCATGCAACTGCGCCCCTTCCGGTGCGAACACCGCAAAGCGCACCGAGGAACTGCCCGCGTTGACGGTCAATACGGTCAACGCCTACCCTTCACCAACGTACCACGCGCAAGTCTGGGTTGAAACAAGTCAGTGTCATGCGTATGCACAACGAACTTGGGGGTCTGCTTGGTTGCCTGTGCGACTTGAGCATGCAGGTCGGACACGATCACTCATCGGCAATAAAGGTGCGCACGAAATCGAGCGACGACACGATGCCCTTGATGTCCTCGTTCTCGACCACCAGCACGTGATGTATGTGCCGGTCGACCATCATCTTGGCGACCGCACTGATCTCGGTGTCCGGCGTGACTTCAACAGGTTTGTAGGTGCACAGTTGCCACGCTGGCACCGCCGTCGGGTCTTTCTTTTCGGCGTGGAAACGCAGCATGTCGGCCGAACTGACGACGCCCACAACCGCGCCATTCTCGTCCCGCACCGGCACCATCGATAGGCTGTTACTGACCATGGCTTTTTCGACCTCTTGCACGGTATCGTCGATACCCACCGACCATATCTGCTGCGTCATCATTGAAGCTATAGGCTTGCTCATCACGACCTTTCGCGTCTAGGTTACGACTGTTGCCAACCGGCCAACAATAGCATGAGCTGCCGCGACATCATGGGGCTGGCGTGCGTTGTGAACGCCCCAAGCGTTTTTCCACAGCCAGCACATTGCGCGTGACTTTGAGCACAGTGTCGGGCGTCACGCTGATGGCGTCGATGCCGAGTTCGACCAGGTATTCCACCATTTCCGGGTAGTCTGACGGCGCCTGGCCGCAGATACCTGCGTGACGATGGTTGCGCTGAGCGCCCTCGACGGTCTGGCGAATCATCGTCTTGACGCCTGGGTCGCGCTCGTCGAAATCGAAGGCGACCATCTCCGAATCGCGATCGACGCCCAGCACAAGCTGCGTCAGGTCGTTGGAACCGATAGAAAAGCCGTCGAACAGCTTGGCGAATGCGTCGATCTGAAGCACGTTATTGGGAATCTCGCACATGACGTAGATCTCCAAACCATTGACACCGCGTGCTAACCCATGCTCGGCCATCATCGCCAAAACGTGCTCGCCTTCTTGCACTCGGCGGCAAAAAGGAATCATCAGCTTG
>JAOTTZ010000226.1 GCA_029864165.1 Burkholderiaceae bacterium | reverse complement strand
CCTTCCGGCGGACGCAACCGACGAATCTTTGTGGGCCAGCGAAGTGCTGGAGAGGAATCTGATCACCGACGAGGGCGAGCGTGCGTTGGAGGACCAAGGTGGCGTGCTGGCGCTGATCGGACCCACCGGGGTGGGCAAGACCACCGGTGCGGCCAAGATCGCGGCTGCGTTCACCGCCAAGCATGGCGCCGCCAATTTTGGCTTGATCACCCTCGACGCCTACCGGCTTGCTGCGCACGAACAGCTTCGCGCCTTCGGCAGGATTCTTGGCGTTCCAGTCCATATTGCGCACGACCGCACATCGCTCGAAGACCTGCTCGATTTGCTGTCGGCGAAAAAGATGGTACTGATAGATACGGCGGGCATGGCACAGCGCGACACACGCACACGAGAGGTGTTGGACATGCTGACGCATCCCAACATCAAGCGTTTGCTGGTCGTCAATGCGGCGGCACAAGGCGAGACGACCGAAGACGTGGTCCTGTCGTACCGTGGCGGAAGCTGTGCCGGCGTGGTGCTGTCGAAGATAGACGAGGCTGTCAAGCTGGCACCTGTACTCGACGTACTGATTCGCCATAAGCTCAAAGTGGTGGGGGTCGCCAATGGACAGCGTGTGCCCGAAGATTGGCATCGTTTGTCGTCTCACGCGCTGGTGCAGCGCGCGCTGCGTGCGAGCGCCAGTACTGCTTACCGCATGGACCCAGACGAAGTCAGTCTGGTGTTCACGTCCGCCAACACCGTCAACGCCGCTGCGGTGTCAAGCTAAAGGCGCATCATGAGCATGGACGCATTCGATTCATCGTTCCCGCAAGACCAGGCTCACGGCTTACGTCGCCTGTTTGCCCAAACGCGCGTGCGTTTAGTGCCTGTCGTTTCGAACCCGCACATGGCTTTTGGCGGCGTGCTTCTGGAGCGCCTTTGCACAGCCCTTGCTGAACAGGACGCACGTGTATTGCTGGTGGACGCGGCCGAGCGCTCGCCGCAACCACAAGAACTTGCAGTGATCAGCCTCGCAGAATGTATAGAGCGGCTCTCACCCAAGGTGTCTTACATGGCCGCGCGCGGCCTTCCGCTTCGCTTTGTGGACGCCCACGGATCGACGGCCGGCTTCCTTCAGGCAATCGTAGACGCCGCCCCCGAAACTGACGTCTTGCTGGTACATGCCAGTGCCAGCGAACAGTGCCGGCTGTTCGCCCGCCAGACCATTTGCCTGCCCACCAAACCGTTGTTGCTCGCCGACGACCGCCCAGCCAGCGTCACACATGCTTATGCGGCGATGAAGTTGATGACGTTACGCGCAAAAACAATGGTCTACCACCTACTGTTGGGTGCTGCGCCGAGCTCGCCGCGCGCGGGACGCATTGCTGAGCAACTGGCCGGCTGCGCCGACATTTTTCTCGGTTCAGTGCTTCAAGGCTGGACGCAGATTGACCCTGCTGGCAACGCGACAGACGCCGTGCCCAGGGCATTACAGCACCTGGCCGCTACCGTTTTGCAACCTGTGTCGCTTGAGACAGAGGCGAGATTTCCCGTCAAAAGTCCGATGCCAGTGAATTGGCCCGCCATCGGGGCTGTGAACTGACCCACACCCACCTTATTTGAAGCTTCGATTCCTATGTACACCGCCAAAGGTCAACTTGATATCAACTCGGCGCTGCAGCAGTACAGCTCCCTGGTTCGCCGGCTGGCGCACCAAATGATTGCCAAGCTGCCTGCCAACGTCGAAGTTGACGACCTGATCCAGGTTGGCATGATCGGCCTGAGCGACGCCTTGAGCCGCTTCGACGCCGCGCAAGGCGCTCAGTTCGAGACATTTGCGACGCAACGTATTCGCGGTGCCATGTTGGATGAGCTGCGTGGCAACGACTACTTGTCACGCGGTACGCGCAAACAGCAGCGCGCGATCGAAGCAGCGGTGCACAAGTTGCAGCAACAGCTTGGCCGTGCACCGGTTGAAAGTGAAATCGCGCGTGAAATGGGCATCAGTCTGGAAAAGTACCAGGAACTGCTGAACAAGGTACGTGGTACGCATTTGGTGTATCTCGAAGATATTTCTGGTGGCGACGGCGAAGGGGACTATCTGGACCGGCATATCGCCGACGAAGACGCTGACCCGCTGGCGCAACTGAACAGCCAGCGTATGCGTCAGGCACTGGTGGACGGCATCAAAACTCTGCCTGAGCGTGAACAGTACGTGATGAGCATGTACTACGAGCATGACATGAATCTCAAAGAGATTGCAGCCGTGCTCAAGGTCACTGAGTCACGTGTCTGTCAGCTGCACAGCCAATCGATAGCGCGTTTGCGCGTCAGGCTGCGCGAGTGGTGATGCTGGTCGTCTCGGCTGCCTCGGCGCGGACATTGCCCGCATAACAAGCGCGAACCTAGCAACATCAGACCGGGAGTACACGAGCATGATGTGGCCGCTGCCGGCCTTGCTTGCGTGGGCCGCTGCATGGGGGGTGTTTGCGAGTTTGCGTTGGGCCAACGCGCCGCTACCGGTGGCGATAGCTGCTGCCACTTTGCTGGGCGCTGGGCTGAGTTTTCTGGCCGCCACGCGTTGGAAGCAAATGCTCATCGGTGTGGGTTTTCCGCTTTCCTTGGCGGCAACGGCACTGGTCAGCACGCTACCAGCGTGGCTTTGGTTGTTACCGCTTGTGCTGTTGGTACTTTTGTATCCATTTTCCAGTTGGCGTGACGCGCCGCTTTTCCCAACACCGACAGGCGCCCTGAGTGGCCTGCAAAAACTGGCGCCGCTGCGTAAGAGCGCCCGCCTTGTCGATGCGGGTTGTGGGCTGGGCCATGGACTGAGCGAACTGCACCGCGAGTATCCACAAGCGCAGCTCGTAGGCTTGGAGTGGAGCTGGCTGCTACGTTGGGCTTGTGCATGGCGGTGTCGCTGGTCGGGTATCCCAGCGCAGATACGCCGTGCCGACATCTGGGGGGCAGATTGGTCGGGTTACGACATGGTCTATCTGTTCCAGAGGCCCGAGACGATGCCGCGTGCGGTGCACAAAGCGCAACGCGAACTGCGTCCTGGCTGCTGGCTGGCCAGCCTCGAGTTCGAAGCCGAGGGCTTGCTGGCCAAAGCAGTCAACGATTGCCCTGACGGTCGGCGGGTCTGGCTTTACCAAGCACCATTTCGCTGTCGCTGACCCGAAAGTAAGGGCATCCTGCTGTGGAAGAAAATCCGCGGACAAAAAGAACGGATCATTGATCGCTGCCAACGCCGCTGTCTGGAACGCACCGAACTCGGAGTAGACCTCACCGCGCAGGCGGTAAGATATTGTGAAGGTATCTCCCGCGTCGAAGTGTCCCAGCGGGATCTGGCCGGTAAACGGCTCATACGCCCAAGTCCATGTACGAATGAACCCCTCATCGGTGAGAACCACGTTTTCATGCTCAAGCGCTGATGTATCCAGGGCTGAATTCACCGAGGACGCACCGTTGGACAGCTGAAATGTTTGAAAGTTGGCCTCCAGTTCAGAGAACATCTGAAACAGCGAAGTATTTCCGGCCGAATAGGCGCATGCGGGCGAGCAGAACTGGATGTCCGCCTGAATTTCAGCGTTCGGTAGCAAATTCTGGAGTTCTCCGTTGCTTTGAACTTCGACGAATCCGGGCGGCAGGTCGAAGGTAAACGAGACATTGCCCTCGTTGACCACCAGCGCATCCCACTCGTAGATCGTGTCACCGTAAACATCGGTATAGTTTTGGAACGGTCCACCGTTCCGGTGCCGAATCGTTGCATTGGCAGCGATTTCCAACGCACCTGACCGGGCAGCTGTCCGAGCTTCAATCGGTGTCGTCAGATTGCTGTCGAAGTTATTGGCGTGGACGACAGAATTCACGCCGCTGTTGCCTTCTCTGGACTCTGTGGCATTAATGCAAAAGAAAGTACCGTCCGTACAGATCACAGCAACAGTGGCCTGCCGAGTCTCAGTGGTGAAGAGTGAGCCCACTGCAGGTAACGCGGTCCCGAGCAGAAAGAATGTCGCAAAAAAATGCGGGGGAGCATGATGTAATCTCCTCATCAACGGTGGCGTTCGCCCCGCTACTAAGTACACAAAGCTACAACGAATTTCCCTCGCACCCCCCGCTGATGGCAGCCCCCTAGTTTGCGGGGGTGGCGAGGTCAACACCGAGTTGACAAATGCCCCAGACCTCTAAACCAGCGCGGCGCATTCGCGCTGATGCCTCAACAACACAACCATGAACCAAGATCT
>JAOTTZ010000225.1 GCA_029864165.1 Burkholderiaceae bacterium | reverse complement strand
TTCGATGCCGGTGTGAGCCAAGGCCCGTTGATCGACGAAGCGGCGGTCGCCAAGGTCGAGCGCCATGTTGCCGACGCGCTCAGCAAAGGGGCTGGTTTGTTGCTGGGTGGCAAGAAGATCGGCGAGCGCTACTTCGAGCCCACGATACTGATCAACGCCAAGCGCGACATGCTGTGTACGCGCGAAGAAACCTTTGGCCCGGTGGCGCCGGTGCAGCGCTTCAAGACCGAGGCCGAGGCGGTCGCGCTGGCTAACGACACCGAGTCCGGCTTGGCGAGCTACTTCTACAGCCGCGACATCGGCCGCATCTGGCGCGTCAGCGAAGCGCTCGAGTACGGGATGGTCGGCGTCAATACCGGGCTGATCTCCACCGCTGAAGTGCCCTTTGGCGGCGTCAAGCAATCCGGCTTGGGGCGCGAAGGTTCACGGCATGGCATCGACGAATACCTGGAGCTGAAGTACCTTTGCTTGGGGGGCATCCAAAAAAACAAACCATGAATAGGTGATACGACGACCTGCGCCGATTTTTTCATTTCTCAGGCATAGCGCCGTCATTGGCCGCTCCCATATCTTCTCCCATGCTTTCAAGCCAGTTGGAAAAACCGCTGCGCCCCGAAGTGTGTGTAGCAGCGGCAGCGCCGGCTGCTTTGCGCATCAACAAACCCACGTCTGCGCCATCGTCGGGGTAGACGGCCACGCCAATGCTGGCCGCAACACCCACTTCCTGGCCAGCAACGACGTACGGGTCGTGCAGAGCCGTCAGCAACTTTTTGGCGACATGATTGGCGTCCAGCGGCCCCTCGGTCGAAGCCAGCAACAGCGCAAAAGCGCTGCTGCCAAGAGCCGCGACCACATCGCTGGAGCGCACGGCGCTGCGCAACCGAACGGCCACCTTGCGCCGCAGAACATTGGCCGATTCACGCCCGAGCTTGGCCTCGGTGGTGTCGAAGCCTTCGATGCGTAGCACCAGCAAAGCCATCGGTGCCGGCTCGCGCCCGCGCAGGGCAATCAACAGACTCATGTGTTCGATCAACTGCTGACGGTTCGGCAGCCCGGTATGCAAGTCAGTTGCGTAAGCCGTACGAACCTCGTGCTCGATGCGCCTGCGTTCAATAGCCAGCCGCAAACACCGCGCGAGTTGGGTTTGCGCGTCGGCTTGCGACCCTGGCGCATCGAGCACGTCTTGAACCCCGATCTGTACCAGACGCAACGCCAGCTCCGTGCCACACGCGGGTAAAACCGCAATCACCGCAGCATCCAGCAAAGCCAGCGACAGCGCCGGTGACATCAACAGATGTTCCGCGTCCTGCCCGTCTAAAAAAAATACCACTGCGTCGTAACGCCGCCCGGCCAGCATCTCGGTGGCTTGAGCGAGGCCAGGGCACACATTTGCCGTGAACGTTCCGTAGCGTGTGCGTTCGAGTGCGCGTGCCGCCACAGGTGCATGCACCTGGGCGCCATCAACCAGCAAAACACGCAACGCAGTGTCGCTCACCGCAGTTCTCCCGAGCAAGTCACAAGTAGGCAGTAACGGTAGTGTGCCTCACCGGCAGACCAACACCCGAACGCCCCTGTACCCCCTATACCTGATAGGCAGCGCCGTCGGTGATGCGTACTTTGGCACCGCGGCGTCAAAGCCGCGAAATATGGAGCTGCCTCTCTATAATTGCCACACGACGCGAGTTTGGCTGGTGCACTTTTACTGGCGCGTTGGCGCTGCGCCCAAATACCTAGCCAAAAACAAATTCAGTCCATCCGATGCAAGCGCAGAACCGCCTATTGAAATGTGCTTGGCTTGCCGTGCTCGCCGGTCTGCTGGTCGCCGGGGCACAAGCAGCGCAGTGCGGGCGCGTGACTATCGCAAACATGAATTGGCAGTCGGCCGAGGTGCTGGCGCATATCGACCACATCATCCTCAAAGAGGGATATGGCTGCGATGCCGAGTTGGTACCGGGTGACACGATGCCCACGCTGATGTCGATGATGGGCAAGGGCCAGCCCGATGTCGCGCCCGAAGCGTGGGTCAACGCTATGCGCGGGCCGCTGGACAGCGCCGTGGCCGCAGGCCGACTGCATTACGCGGGCAAGTCCTTGAGCGACGGCGGTATACAAGGATGGTGGATTCCAAAGTACGTGGCGGACGCCCACCCGGAAATCAAGACCTTGGAAGATGCATTGAAGCGCCCCGACCTCTTCCCTGCCGCTGACGACTCGAGCAAAGGCGCCGTGCACAACTGCCCCTCGGGCTGGAACTGCGAAATCATCACGCGCAACCTGTTCAAGGCCTTCAAGGCTGCGCGCAAAGGCTTTGTCCTGGTCGACACCGGTTCTGCTGCGGGGCTAGCCGGTTCCATCGCCAAGGCCTACGAGCGCAAGCAGGGCTGGTTGGGTTACTACTGGTCGCCCACGGCTATCCTCGGCAAGTACGCCATGGTGCGGCTGGGTGCCGGTGTCGAGCACGACGAGAAATCCTGGAACGATTGCACGGTGAAGGCCGACTGTGCCGACCCTCAGCCCAACGACTTTCCCGCAGCCGAGGTGTACACGCTCGTCACCAGCAGCTTCCGCGAGTCAGCCGGCCCCGCATACGAATACCTTGCGCGCCGTCGTTGGGACAATGACACCGTGAACAAACTGCTGGAGTGGATGCAGGTCAATCAGGCCACCGGGCGCGACGGCGCTTTGCATTTTCTGCAGAGCAACGATGAGCTGTGGACTCGATGGGTCGATGACTTCGCCGCGCGCAAGATCAAGGACTCGCTCTGATCCAGCTGACGCCAGCACGGCCGTGAACTCACTGAGCAAATCAGGAGCCCTCCAATGAGCAAGCCATGGTTCCAGGACTTTCCGGCAATGCAGGGCGGCACGCTGCGAGACCTCAAACGCGCCATCGACGACGGGTTTGGAGATTTCATCGGCGACCACGGCGAGGCGATCGAGCGTTTCTTCGACCCGCTGAAGGAATTCCTTATTTTTTTCGAGAAGATGCTCACCGGCGCACCGTGGCCGGTGGTGATTGCGGGCCTGGCCTTGGCCTCCTGGCTCGCTTCGCGGTCGACGAAAATCACGCTGGGCACTGTCGCCGCCCTGTTGCTGGTCGGATACTTTGGCATGTGGGACGACACGATGAAGACCGTGTCTATGATCTTGGCGTCGACGCTGGTGGCACTGGTCTTGGGGCTGCCGATCGGCATACTCATGGCGCGCTCGAGGCGCCTACAAGCTTGCATCAACCCGGTACTGGACGTCATGCAGACCATGCCGTCGTTCGTGTACTTGATTCCGGTCGTCATGCTGCTGGGAATTGGCCGCGTGCCCGGGCTGTTGGCGGTGGTGGTCTACGCTATTGCGCCCATCATTCGGCTCAGTTGCCTGGGCATACAACAAGTCGACCGCGACGCGTTAGAGGCAGCCGACGCCTTCGGCAGCTCGTCCTGGCAACGCCTGCGCCATGTGCAACTGCCGCTGGCGTTGCCGACCATCATGGCCGGTGTCAACCAAACCATCATGCTCGCACTGTCTATGGTCGTGGTAGCTTCGATGATCGGCGTGCAGGGGCTGGGTCAGCCGGTGCTGAAAGCAATCTCCAACCAATATTTTGCATTGGGGGTGTTCAACGGCTTGGCTATCGTGGGCATTGCGATTGCGTTCGACCGTGCGTTACAGAGCTACGGCCGACGGCTGCAAAAACACAGGCAGGTACCGCATGGCTGAGTCCGACCTCCGATTTGGTCGGTCTGGTGTGTCGATTTCAATCCGGCACCTTTACAAGCTATTCGGTCCCACGCCAGCGAAGGTGCTGAAACAAGTGCTGGGCGGCGTCTCCAAGCCAGCTTTGCAAGCGGCGACGGGCCATGTGCTGGGTCTGCGCGATATCTGCATAGACATGGATGCTGGTGGTATCCAGGTGGTGATGGGGCTTTCGGGCTCGGGCAAGAGCACGTTGATTCGACACATCAACCGACTGATCGAGCCCACGTCCGGCCAGGTGCTGGTAGACGGCCAGGACGTGCTGGCCATGGCGCCGCGCGCATTGCGAGATTTCCGGCGCCACCAGACGGCGATGGTGTTTCAGCGCTTCGCGCTTTTTCCCCACCGTACGGTGATGGCCAATGTGCAATACGGTCTAGAAGTACAGGGCATGGCGCGCAAGCTGCGCGAGCTCGCGGCCAACCAATGGATAGAGCGCGTGGGGTTGAATGGGTTCGAGCGCAGCTTCCCGCACGAGCTGTCGG
>JAOTTZ010000224.1 GCA_029864165.1 Burkholderiaceae bacterium | reverse complement strand
TCTGCTGCCCGGCGCCCACGGCGGCCATGAACCAGGGCGCGATGCCGGTGGCGCGCGCCGTGCACATCACGTAGCGCGAATTGTTGCTCGCGCCGCCGGCGATCGAAAGGTAATTCGAGTTTGGCGCCAGCGTGGTGCTGAAGGTGACGTCGGCGGCGGCAATCGTCACCCCGGTGGACTGAAAGTCGCGCTTGTTGCGGCCGGCAGCGAAGATGCCGGCCGCCTGCGCATTGAGCAAGAACGACCCCGGGCAGGTGCCGCCGGCCGGGTTGCAGGTCAGCTCGGACGACGCGGCGAGGGCGCACGCATCGGCAGCGGTCTGCAACTCGGCCTTGTTGACGTACAGATGCCCGGCGTCGAGCGCGATACCCGCAAAGCCCAGCAGCGCCACGCCCGAAAGCGCGACGATGATCGCCACCGCGCCGCGCTGCTCGCGCCGGTGCGGTGATCGGCAAAATCGCTGTGCTGTCGCGTGCATCGTTGCTTCTCCAAATCGCCGTCGGCGCCGCAAGGCTCTACTGGCCGGCAGGCACCAGCACCAAGGCGGGCGGTTTCGCTTCCTTGACCGCGTAGCCGTAAGAACTGGCGTAGCCCGTCTGCGCGCCCGCGGTGGCCTTGCCGTCGGCCACCGGTGGCGTGACATTGCGGCTCGGCGCGTCGAGATCGATGACCTGGGCCGCGCGCGCCTGGCGCACGGCGTCGCCATGGCGTGATTCCCAATCGGGCGCGGTGGCCACGCAGCCGGCCAGCGCGACGGCAAACAGACACAAGGCGGGCAGAACAGGTTTCATGGGGGTGCTCCTTACTTGACTTGAAAACCGCCGGCCGGCGCCGCAGGCGCAACCGGGACGGCAGGCGCGACCGGGACTGCAGGCGCAACCGGGGCCGCAGGCGCGACCGGGGCCGACGACGGCGCCGGGCGAACATCGTCGTCTTGCGGCGCGGGCGCGCCGGGCGCCCCCTCGATGCGGCCGTGCAAGATCAGGTCTTCGCGGCTGGGCGCGCGGTAGTTGTCGGTCGGCAGCACGTAGTTCGCCGGCAGCGGCTTGACCAAGCGCGGCGTGACGACGAACACCAGCTCCGACTTGTCGGACTGGAACTCGGTGCTGCGAAACAGCGCGCCGATGATCGGCAACTCGCCCAGCACCGGGAACGCCTTGACGCTGGCCGAACTGTTGTTCTTAATCAGGCCGCCGACGGCAAAGCTCTGGCCGTCGATCAGTTGCAAGGTGGTCGAAACCTTGCGCGAGGTGAACGCCGGGAGCACCGCCAGACTGTTGACGCCGGGCGCCGAGATGCCGACGCCCTCGCGGTTGAGTTCAGACACTTCGGTCACCATTTCGAGGTTGATGCGGCCGCCTTCGAGCACGGTGGGCCTGAAGCGCACCGAGACGCCGAATTCTTTTTCTTCCAGCGTGATCGTCGTGCCGCCGCCCTCGTTGCGCTGCGCGACCGGAATGAAGATCTTGCCGCCGGCGTTGAAGCGCCCTTCCTGGCCGCTGATCGCCATCACATTGGGCTCGGCCAGCACCTTGACCATGCCGTCGTTGCGCTCCATGTTCAGCGTGCCGCTCGAAACACTGCGGCCGGGCACCGTGCCGTACGCGGTCGTGTAGGTGACCTTGCCCTGGTCGCCGACTTGCGCCGTGACATTGCCGCCGCTGATGTTGCCGGCGCCGATATTGCCGCCGATCACGGTGCCGACCGAGCTCAACGGCACGCCGCTGTTGGTTCTTGAAACCTGCGTGAACGAGCCGTTCACGCCGCCGAAAATGCCCGACAGAAAGCGCACCATCGAGCCGTCGCCCGGCACATAAGCACGCGCGAAATTGATGCCGAACTGATCGAGCAGCGCCTTGGAGACCTCGGCCACTTTGACTTCGAGCATCACTTGCTGCGGCGCGCCGGTCGACAGCATGTTGACGATGCGCGGGTTGGCGCCCGCCACGCTGGCACCGCTACCGGTGCCAACGCGAACGAAGGCGTTGGCCAGGTCCAGCACACGAACCACGGCGCCGGCGTCGGTGACGCTGCCGGTGAGGACGATCGAGTCGTAGGCCGACGAGACGCGAATACCTTGCTCTTCGGGCAACAACTGGCCGATGACCGTCTGCAACGCCGCGGTATCCATGCCGACCACGACATCGAACGCCGTGCAGCGGCCCGACTCGTCGAGCAGCACGACGTTGGTCGAGCCTATGCCCTTGCCGAGCACATAGACTTCGGTCGGGCTGAGCAACAAGATGTCGAGCTCGGCGACGCCGGGGCGGCGTTGTTCCGAACTCACCACCGCCGCTGCGCTGGGGCCGGCCTTCGCGTCGGGCTCTTTGGGCACTGCCGCGCGCGAGTTCTCGGGGTTGCCGAGCAAAATGCGCGTGATGGGAACCGACGGCTTGATGACCGTCGACTTGCCGACGCTGACCTGCACCACCGGCGCTATGTCGACGCGGCCGCAGGGGGCCGTCGGATACACGGGGGTAAGCGCACGCGCCGGCGCCGTTACGGTGCGCGCCGGCGTTTGTGCCGCCATGGCGGGCATGGCCAACGCGCCAACGGCCAGCGACAGCAGCGTGCGGCGGCATCCACGCCAGCGGGCGTGCACCTGTGGGTGACTATGGGTGCGCATGAACTCTCCCTGTCTGATCGTGAATTTCATGATCGTGATGGCTTAAAAACATTCCCGCGTCCGCGTGGTGCCGCGAATCACTTCGACGCAGCTGCGCGCGACCACGACGACGGGCGGCGCCCGACGAGACTTGGCGCGCCGCGCAGCCACCTTGACCGGCGCCGGCGGCGCGCGCTGTTCGTTGAGCAGGCTCGCCTTGGTGGCGCCTTCGGTGCCGCCGGGCTTGGGGTCGATCTGGTTGCGCAACACCAGCGACAGCGTGCCAACGCTGCGCGCGAGATCCAGCGCTTCGGCCTCGTCGGGTGTCACCTCGAGCGTGACGGCGTTGACGACCACCGGTTTGGTGGCATCGCGGTTCGACTCCTGCGCCACGGCCAGCACGAGGATGCGCTCGAGGACGATCTTGCTGATGGCGCGGTCTTGGGCTGGCGTGCGGCCGCCTTCGTTTTGCGTGTTGACCATGATGTCGACGAAATTGCCCGGCAGGGCAAAGCCGGCCACGCCGACCACGTCGTTGACGCGCACGGTCATCGCGCGCTTGCCCTCGGAGACCACCGCCGACAAGCCGCCCTTGCTGCCGGGGGGCGCAAGCTTGCCTTCGATCAGCGGCTCGCCGCGCGCAAAGCTGGTCTTGACGACGCGCCCGTTGAGGGCGGCCAAGTCGGTGAACGCGCCGGGCGGCACGCTGCTCTTGGGCCATTCGACCAGTTGCAGCATCTCGGGCGTCAGGCGGCCGCCGATTTCGACGTCCACCGCGGCGACGGCAATGCTGTTGCCGCCCTGGGCTTGCCCCTGCATCCAGCGCGAGGCCATGACGACGGCGGCCGCCCCGGCCAGCAGCGCGACCAGCAGCATCATCAATCCCCGGGTGCTTTTCATGAGTTCGTCTCCAGTGCGCGCGTCATTGCGTTGCGCCCGCCGCGGCAACCGCGTGCGTGGCGAAGTAGTTGTGCCACGCCCAGCGCAGCGTGTCGGCGCTGAGCTCGGGCTCGCGGCCCAGATAGGCGGCGTAATCGGCGATCTGGCTCACCAGATCGCGCGGGCAGCAGGCCAGCAGCGGCCGCGCATAGCGCGCGTGGTAGTCGTGCACCAGATGATCGAACGCGGCGTCGCTGTAGCGCACGTTCTTGGCCTGGCACACCGCGCGCGTGATGCGGCGGTAGTCTTCGACATCGACCTCGCCGACGTAGATCTTGTAGCTGATGCGCCGCAAAAAGGCGTCGTCGGCCACGTCCGCCGGCTGCAGGTTGGTCGAAAACAGCAGCACGCTGTCGAACGGAATGCGAAACTTGGCGCCGTTGCGCAGCATGAGGTAGTCGTGGCGCTGCTCCATAGGCACCAGCCAGCGGTTGAGCAACTGGCGCGGCGTGACCAACTGGCGGCCCAGGTCGTCGACCAGAAACAAGCCGTTGTTGGCCTTGAAGTGCGGCGGCGCCTGGTAGTAACCTGCGCGCGGGTCGAAAACAAGGTCCAGCATCTCCAGCGTCAACTCGCCGCCGGTGACGACGACCGGGCGCTCGCACAGCACCCAGCGCGCGTCGGTGCGCTGGCGGTTGTCTATGCTCAGGCGCGGGCCCTGCGGCGCGTCAACAGCGTGGTGCACCAGCGGGTCGA
>JAOTTZ010000223.1 GCA_029864165.1 Burkholderiaceae bacterium | reverse complement strand
CGTCTTGATCGAGCGAAACGCGCGCTCCACATGAGCCAGGCTCTTGTAGGCGGCCACAGCGGCGTTGGCATCGAGCTTGTCGGCGGTAAGACTGGTGCGGATCACGTACAGGCCGTCCAGTGCGGCCTCGGCGGTGATAGCCTCAGTCTTGCGCTGGTAGCCCAGCGTCGTTTCGGTGATCGTGAGATCGAAGTGCTTGGCCATGTGGAATCGCCCGATCACGCGCCCCACACGCAAGGCTATTGCCGCCTGGCCGCGCAGCGGGTTGCGCGCGCGCCGGGTGGCTGCTGCGATCTTGGCCAAATCGGCTTCAGTGGCAGCCAGCAACTCCAGCCGCTTACGCGAGCGCTCCTCGGCCAGCGCCGGGTTGCGACACACCACCAAGCGCTCGCCAGGCAAATGCTGGCTGGTTAGCCCCAACAGATTGCGCTCATCGAACAGCGAGGGCTGGAACGGCCCGTGTTCCTCGGCCAGTTGAGCGATTTGCGGCGCACGCAGTGCACTGACCCAGTCCATGCCCTGGGGCTTGAGCACCTGCTCGATGCGCGCCGAGGTCAGCATACCGCGGTCGCCCACCCAGGCTATGCTGGAGATGCCAAAGCGCTCCTTGAGCTTGGCCACCTGCGAGCCCACCGTGGCCGGATCGGCCGTGTTGCCCTTGAACACCTCGACGGCGATCGGGCAACCCTGGGCGCTACAGACCAGCCCGAAGACGATTTGCGGGTCGTCGCGCTTGCCGTCGCGCGAATAGCCGTGAGCGGCCAACTCGCAGCAGCGCCCGGTCAACCAGGTGGAGGTAAGGTCGTAGAGCACCAGCGTGGCCCCTACCAGGTGTTGGCGCGCCAGGCGCCGCTCGATGGCCGGCTGCTTCGGCCCGCCGTATCCAGCATCGGCCGCGCTCGGGGCGGCCCCGCAGCGTGCTTGTGCGTCATCATCAATCATCGAGATCACAGGTCCTACTCGCGTTCTCTCACGTTCGGCCCTTCGGTGCGCGGCGCACCTACTATGGCCTCTGCTGACTTCTGGCTCGCCATCCCCACACCTCTCGATGCGGGTAGCCCTCTCGGGCAGCCAACCAGATCTCCCCGGGTATTGCGCACCCACCTTCACGCTTATGCCTGTCGGATCTACGTCGCAGCGCTGCCGTGCAAGTATCGGGCTTTGACGATATTGGCCGTCTCACCCCGCTGCGTCGCCTCGTATCCACTTCCTGTTCGTCAGGCCAGCGCTTTGCCTTCGGCTTCCTTTAGATTCGCAGTCACCCGCGACACCCTTGCCGTTCGGCTAACTCTTCCCCTTGCCGGGTGAGCAGAGGACTTCCACCTCCAAGTGAGTGCGCCCTGCCGGGCGCACCAAGAAAAAGCCCCAACTGAGAGCAGTTGGGGCCTCGTAATTGGTGGAGCCGGCGGGAATCGAACCCGCGTCCGCTGGCCATCATCAGGCAGATCTACATGTTTAGCTGGCTGGTTTGGTTTTAGTGGCGTTGGTCGCGCAGCAGCACGCTACCCCCACCCCGAGTCACTTGATTTGACCCTGTGCTGAGTGACGCAACCCAGGGCGAGCCCATGTGTATGACCCCGCAGCCTTCAGGTATTACCCCTCAGGCCCAGCCCATCGGCCAACTGTTGCGAGGCTCACCGGTATTAAGCGGCGAGAGCGTACGAAGAATCGTTCGCAGTTACTTTGTTTCCAGTGGTTTTACGAGCGAACTGGTGCTCGACATGCCCTGTTCCAAATCCGAACCCGCGTCGAAGCCAGGTCGGCCCCAGGAATCTTGTATTTTAGGCTACTGGCAACAATTTCAACAACTCGTTGGGGCGGGCTATCACAAAGTCTGCTTGCCAAGCCTCAATGGGCCCACCCTCCCCGAGGTAGCCCCACGCCGCAGCCACAGTGAGCATCCCGGCGGCCTGGCCGGCCTGAACGTCGCGCAGATCGTCACCAACATAGATGCACGAGCCAGGCGAGAGCCCCAAGCTTCGCGCTGCTTCGAGCAGGGGCGCCGGGTGCGGCTTGGCGTGCGGTGTTGTGTCGCCGCTGACCACCACCGCCGCCCGGGTCGCCAGGCCCAACCCGAGCACAACCTGCGCCGTATAGCGCTCAATCTTGTTGGTGACGATGCCCCAACGCAGCGAACGCGCTTCGAGGGCTGCCAGGACTTGCAGCATCTCGGGGAAGACGCGGCTTTCGCGGGTAAGGCGCGTCTCGTATCGAGCCAGATACTCGTCGCGCAGCTCTGCGTAGGCGCCGTCTTGAGGCGTCTTGTTCAAGGCTACGCCCACCATGCCACGCACGCCACTGCTGGCCATGGGACGAAAGTGTTCAAAGGGCAAAGCCGCCAACCCGCGCGCCAAGCGCATCTCGTTGGCCGCGCCGGCCAGGTCTGGCGCTGTATCGACCAGGGTGCCGTCGAGGTCGAAAAGCACAGCACGCAGCGGCTCGGTCATTGCGGTCTGCGACAGGCCAGAAGGTAGTTGACGCTGGTTTCTGCAGACAGCCAATACCTTCTCGTCACGGGGTTGTATTGCATACCGCGGGTGCTTTCCAGAGCAAGCCCGCTATCGCGGCACCATTGCGCCAACTCGCTTGGTTTGATAAAGCGCGCGTACTCGTGTGTGCCTTTGGGCAACAAGCGCAAGACATGTTCGGCCCCAACGATGGCGAGCAGGAACGACTTGGGATTGCGGTTGAAGGTCGAGAAGAACACCCATCCGCCCGGTTTGGCAAGCTGGGCGCAGGCTTGCACGATGGACGACGGGTCGGGCACATGCTCGAGCATTTCCATGCAGGTCACCACATCGAAGTGGGACGGCAGCTCCCGCGCAAGATGCTCGGGTGCAACCTCGCGATATTCGACACTAGCCGTGGCGGCTTCCATGGCGTGCAGCTTGGCAACCTTGAGCGGCTTGGCGGCAAGGTCGATACCCAGCACGATGGCGCCTCGGCGCGCCATTGCATCGGCCAAAATGCCTCCGCCGCAGCCCACATCGAGCACGTGCTTGCCTTTTAGGTGGGCCAATCGGTCAATCCAGTCCAAGCGCAGCGGGTTGATCTGGTGCAGCGGCCGGAATTCACCGTCTGGGTCCCACCAACGATGGGCCAGTTCGCTGAACTTGGCAATTTCTTGCGGGTCGGCGTTGACGTTGATCATGTTCAGCGACCTACAAACAGCCCCAAAAGATTAAGCCCATAAACAAACCCCGCCGCAGCGGGGTTTGAGCAAGTCACAGCAACGGGTTACCGCTTGGTACGGGTACCCACCACTTCGATGACGACCCGGCGGTTCTGGGCGCGGCCATCGCGCGTCTTGTTATCGGCCACGGGCTGCGTCTCGCCTTTGCCTTCGGTAAAGATCTTGCTCTTATCCATACCCTTGCCAACGAGGTAGGCCTTTACCGATTCCGCACGGCGGATAGAAAGCCCTTGGTTATACGATTCCGGGCCCGTAGCGTCAGTATGGCCGGTCGCGACAACGACTTCAATATCAACGCCTTTGGACTGCTCGGCCAGGGTGTCCAACTTGGCTTTGCCATCAGGCTTGAGACTCGCCTTGTCAAAGTCGAAAAATGTGTCGGCCGAGAAAGTGACCTTTTCGCTGGTCGGTACTGGGGGTGGGGGCGCCGGTCGCGGTGGTGGCGGCGGAGCTGCAACAGGCGGAGCTGCCTTGGCCACTGGCGCAGGTGGCGGCGCTGCCGGGGCAGCGGGCTTGATAGCACCGTCGCAATCTTGGTCAGCCGTGGCGGGGGTCCAGGACGCACTGCGCCAGCACAGGTCGCCCGCGCCACTCTTCCAGTTGATACCGGTACTGTTCACCCAATTGTCGTTTGACTGGGCGAAGGCACTCACGGCCGCAAATAGCGATAAGAACGATGCTATACGTTTGAACATATTCATAACTGTCCTCTTAGTGAAATGATGTCTCTTGCGAATTGTCGGACTGGCCAGGGCAAGAGGCTAGCAAACTCTTAATGCTAGGGTGCTCACCCAACCATGGCACATTGTGTCATAGGAACCCCAAATACCAGCTAGTCAAAGCACCCGGCGGCGAGTGTAACGCTGCGCTTTGTGCCTTCGGTACAACGCGCGGCCTTTAGAATCGCAAGCTTTCAAGCGTCGAATACCGTTGCGCCCACTGGGATCTGGCAGGCCCCGACTCCAACGCTAGCGCCCCCCGCACATGACCCAGTTCGCCAAGGAAACCCTGCCCATCAGCCTAGAAGAGGAGATGCGGCGTTCGTACCTCG